>NZ_CAWPKW010000197.1:0-5623 GCF_963888615.1 Brasilonema octagenarum UFV-OR1
GCGCACGCCTTACGGCGTTCGCGCAGCGTGCGCTTTGCGCTTACGCCAGATGCCTGGCTGTCGGGAAACCCTCCCGCAGCACTGGTCTCACCTCATCAAGTACTGGCTCATGAAAGCCGCCGACGCAGGATTTATCCTGGCTTGATACAATCTTTGCTTACTCGACATACTTCCCTTTATACTGGAGTTTAGACTAATCCATGACAAAATGGCTCAGCAGCACTGAGTTGACAAGCTACACAGCTGAAAATATGAAAACCAAAAGGTCAAGCTGACTTTCCTGGTTCTTTCTTTGGGTTAGGAGTAGTTTTTTTAACTGTAGGGTAACGAATTCTACGCAGCCGGGGTTTGCCAGTAGTCCAGCCAGGGGACTTTTCACGGGGTTTGGGTGCAGGTACAGTCGCCAAAATTCAGACAATTCAGGCATGTCCATTCCTACCCATGCAAGCCATAAAGGTTTAGATTGATTAACTGCATCTTCATTCAAACGCTGCACTTGAATCCAATACATTTTTATCTTGGCAGATTGTTGAAAGTGAAGATTACGCCACAAATGCAATCGTAGCAACCCTAAGTTTGGATCTTTGAGTTCTACAAATTGATCAGCCGTCCACCCTTCGGGTTCGCAGTCGCCTGGCTGTCGGGAAACCCTCCCGCAGCGCTGTCTCACCAAGTTTCGCTGTCGTTGAGCTTGAATTTATCCCCGTGGATACGGGGACGACCTACCCCTGTATAAGCTTTTGGCTCACCATAAAGTAGACGATTTGAGCGCAGTGAGCAGAATAAAATTTTCATCAACCCTTCAAAACGTCCAGCCATAGGATGATACATCCTCTCTTACTCAAGAGGCATATTATCACCTTCTGATATTAGTGAGATAGATTTATATTTTTATCCGGAGCGAATTATAGATAACAAGAAATCTAAGTAAACAAAAATAATTATTTTTGTTTATAATAAAACCTAAAAAAAGTTAATTACAACCCAGAATAAACAGAATAATATTGACATTAATGAATAGCTAAGTAGTTAGCAAAAAAGCTAATTTTTACCTAGATCAACGCTTTATTTCCCAAGAATAGAATCACTATGATCACTCCAAATCAACTAATTTACTCTGACAAACTAGAAGCCAAAAATATCTACAATGTAGCGATTCTAGGTGCTGGTCCAGCAGGTCTGGCATCGGTGGCCGGTCTAAAAAATCATAATGAAGTCATAATAATTGAGTATGGTATGCATACACACAAACGCTCTCATACCAATGCCTGCCACCTAGGTGTTGGAGTTGGTGGTGCAGGACTTTTTTCAGATGGAAAATTTAGTTATTACCCTGCTGGAACAGCCGTATATCAGTTGAGCAAAAAAAATGTAATTACAGAGGCTCATCAATGGGTTGAGGGCATAATGGCTAAATATGGCATTGAAAGTAGCAGTATTGCAGATATGAAATTTGAAAAGCAAGATTTTACTTCTAAAATTATGGAAAAGAAGTATCCTTCATTCTATGCATCCTTACAGCAAAGAAAGAACTTGATGCTTGACATTGCTGATATTAAAAACAAAGCTCATTTGCTAACTGATACAAAAGTTTTAGAAATAGATAAGTTGGGTTCGGTATACATTATTAAGACACAAGATGTTAGAACAGGTATTGTTGATACTGTGAAAGCAAAGAAAATAATCATAGCAACTGGTAGGTTTGGAACTAAAGAACTAAAAAATATGCTAGGAAATAATATTAAGTTACCTTTCCGCTATCTTAGGACGGAGTTTGGTATTCGTCTTGAATCTTCTAGCGACATAGGTTTTTTATCCCGCAAGGACAACCCTGATGTGAAATTTATATGGAGAAACAAATTTGGTGAGGTTAGAACTTTTTGTACATGCAGGAATGGTGAAATTTGGAGTATCCCTTATCAAAACGATCTATCAGCTCTATCTGGACGTTCTGATGGTCCGAAAAGTGGATTTTCTAACTTTGGTCTCTTAGTCCGCATCAATTCAGATACTGAATTAGGAAAGTCAGTTATGGAGAAAGTTATTAACAATGATGCAATTAAAAATCAAGAAAGCATTGTACAAAGCTTGCATAGTTTTCTTGGTCGCAACATTCAAGATACAATTGATGAGTATAAAGACTTTAAAGATATAGTAGCTGAAAGACCTTGGTTTCCTAAAAACAAGTTTAAGAAAGGAAATATCAGAAAGCTATTAGGGAAAGAATGTAGTGAACTATTAACCATTGCTATTAATCATTTACTAGATATGTCTCCGGACATGGATCGTAAGGATGTGCCGCGCAGTCACATTGGATATAGTGAGTGTAAAAAAAATCAAAGGAGGGCTGCGGTTGTAGCAGACACCTCCCAACGGAAGATGAGAGAAGCACAACCAACTCTGATCAACCGTTATGGATGTTTTTGCACGATGACGCGAATTTCGTCAAGCCGCATATAAATGTTTGTGTAGAGCTAAAGATGCAACATTTGAGTTAATGGATGCAGTATTGCTAACGCGCAATGCTTACAGCTTGGCAGATTTGTCAATGTCTCCGGTATTCCGTCGTCAGTGGTCGAGCATCTACGTTCGCGCAGCGTGTCCCCTTGGGACTCAGCAATACAAGATACCAGACCGCAACGAAACAAGTTGATGCGGCTCCCAAACTTTCTACTCCAAAGCAATGCGACCGTTGGAGTGACCTGATGCCACTAACGACTTGGGAACTGTGGCTTGCTCGTGATATCGTTAATGATCGTCCGCTTCCCTGGCAAAAACCAATCACTAAGCTCACGCCTGGAAGAGTTGCACAAGCTATGGGAGGAGTTTTAGCGTGGATTTCTACTCCTACCCAACCTCCAAAAACACAAGGGTTATCTCCTGGTTGGAAACCGGGACAATTACGTCAACGTAGAATCCGATACCCTATTGTTAAAAAGCGTACTTCTAAAACCCCGAAACAACAACAAGAAACCGCTTAATTTTTAGTTTTTTTGATTTTTACATACGAGATTTCTTTAGTCAGCATCGCTGAGTCATTTTGAGCTTTCTAGTCTAAACTCCAGTTTATAGCAGTTGCCAGGTAGATTAGGACATGAACTAATAAGAAAATACGGACACCACCAGACCATCAAGCCTATTAAGCGCGATGCACTGAGCTTGCGTTGCCCTGAGCTTTGTCGTAAGCGCAAGCGCACGCCAAGGCGAACGCGTAGCGAGTCCGTTCGGCTTTGCCGTGCCCGTAAGCGCAAAGCGCACGAATCGAGCGAACGCGCAGCGTGTCCCTTTGGGACTCAGGGCTCAGGACTCAGGGTCGAAGTGTTCCCTGTTAAGCGTTAAGCGTTCCCTGCTATAGCTCATTGCTCACTGTCTAGATTTTTCCGAAGATACACTGTTGTTTCTAAAGTTACAGATTCATAAAATTACTCTTATACGACTGTGACTGTGTATGTGGATCATCCCGCATTTTGTCACATTCGCTGATTGTTGGGAAGATGTAGGAATAGCTTTTTATAGTGTTTTCCTGCATGACGGGCATCTCTTGTAGATGCCCTTACTTTTTTAAGAAGAACTCATACCATTTTGGATTTTAGATTTACCGATTGTCAAAGAGTTACTGGTAATCGCTTAATGCATTCCATCTGTCCCAAACATTTTTTGAATTGGTATCAGACGTGAAATTGGAGTTTAGACTAATTTTGGATCTCAAACCGCCAAAGCCTTATCCACCAGAGGCTTTTCCAATTTATGACTGCTTTAGGATTCCGAAATCTAAAATGCTTGCTATACAAGGGTTGTAGTCTAATAAATAGAATTTAGTCTAAACTCCAGGTGAAAGCGTCAACGTTTCGACTTCGCTCAACGTAAATGATTAATTCTGCTAGCAATCGCCCCAGGGGATTTGATCTGACTTGTGATTTTATGAATGCGTTCTTTAAATTTTTGTGCTTTTTGCTCATCAGGAATTTCTGCCATCAAAGTTTCTATAAGTTGGGTTGGAGTTAACCTTGGGTGTTCGTTTAAAGCATCTTTGATAAGAATGACGCTAGCAAAAGGACCAACAAAACTAATTAGTTCTCGCCGACAACGATCTAAAAACTCTGGATCGCTAATTGCAGGATAATTTCCAAGGGCTTGGTATGAACTGCTAGAAGCTGAGTTAGGTTCAACAGCAAGTTGGAGGCGATTTCTAAACTCTTGTGCCTTTTGTGGATCAAAAATTTCCCTAGCTAGCGCTTCGCTAAATTCCTTTTGGGCTATCTGTGGGCTTTGGTTCAAAGTGTTTGTCATCAAAACACTGGCGATAGGACCAACAAAACTAGTTAATTCTCGCCCGACAAACTCTAAAAATTCTGGGTTGAGAGAGACTGGTGTTTGTGTATGCGATTGAATATTTGTTTGGCTGTTTTGCTTTTCCTGCCCGTGTGTAGTGTTAGTTTGAATTTGCGGTGTTTTTGGTAACGGACTCGAAACCCCACCAAGTGACAATGATGAGTTATTATCATTAAGTTCAATGAAAACTTCTTTTGCTGATTGGTAGCGCTCTATTGGTACTTCTGCCAACATTTTTTCTAGTATGCGAGCTAGAGAGTCACTGATATTGGCATAGGAGCGCCATTGCCAGTTTAGAGAACCATCCATCAACACATGTGGCATTCTTCCAGTCAAAAGGATAACCGCAGAAACAGCAAGTGAGTAAATATCACTTGAGGGGTAGGAACATCCTATACGTAGCTGTTCTGGTGCAGAGTAGCCAATTTTCCCCACTACTGAATTCTGAGCTGAGTATTGATGATTTGGAGATTGGGCTGATAATATCTGAGTCAATTTCTCCTTAACCGCCCCAAAGTCAATCAGCATGGGTTTAGATTCGTTATGGCGAAGCATAACATTTTCCAGTGAAATATCCCGGTGAAGAATCTTGCGATCGTGGATATATTCCAAAACTGGCAACATATCTAGTAGCCATGCTCTGACTTCAGTTTCGGAAAATGGTCTACCTTTGTTTGAAAGACGTTCCGATAAAATTTCTGAGTAATTTTTGCCATCAATATATTCTAGGACAATAAACAGCCGTTCGTTCTCCGTCAACCAAGCCATAAATGTGGGAATTTGGGGATGCTGAATTTGGTATAAAACTTTAGCTTCCCGCTCAAATAACTCCCTAGATTTACGAATAATCTTTGGTTTCGTGGTTGTAGGTACAAACTCTTTGAGAACACAGGCTTCATCAAAACGCTGAGTATCAAATGCTAAGTAAGTTCGTCCAAACCCCCCTTGTCCAAGAATCTTCTTAATCAGATAACGGTTATTGATTAAAGTTCCTGGATTTATTTGTGCAGTCATTTTAAGTTCTTATTTAATTATGAATACGATTTTTGATTTCATAGGGTTAGAAATTCAAAATTATGCATTCATTTTAGAAAAACAGGAAAAAAAGTGACCAAAACTAGGGGTGTAGGGGCAAACGCACCTAAATTAGTCTTGACAAAAACTATTTTATGTCTTATCGCGTCCTTCTCTTGAGAGCGTTGGTAAGTAAAAATATTCTTTTATAGCCGTTGCCAGGTAGATTAGGACATGAACTAATGAGAAAATACGGACATCACGAGATTTTCAACCC
>NZ_CAWPKW010000198.1:0-5592 GCF_963888615.1 Brasilonema octagenarum UFV-OR1
TCGGGCATCCCTCTCCTTATAAAGGAGAGGGAAAGATTTTAGCGCCGATTCAAGCGAGGGTGAGGTTTGCTCAGTTGTGCTAACATCTGCATTCGATTTCCTCTCAGACAACCCTGACAGCAGAAACCCCATCAATGGTTGACAACGCTCTGCACAAGCACCGTAAAATTCTCCTTGCACTTTATCTTGATCACCAGAAGAGGAACCCCACCAAAACTCTGCCATTGCCAACGGTTTTAAATTATGCGTTGCGGCATAGTGGAGTAGCTTTGGCGCACAACAATCTCCTGTACCAGTGGGCATACCTCCTGGTATTAATTGCTGCAACGAGAGGGATTGTCCGAGGAAATTCATCAGGGTGTAAGCAGCGTGCATCTGCGCCTGGAGTTCGCGGGATAGTTGTTTACGTTGTTGTTTTAGTTCCCGAATTCGCGTATCTGCTGTAGCTATCAACTGCTGAAGCGGCTGCAACTTTTCATCTCGTTGGCGTTTGAGTTGCTTTCGTTCAATTCCTTCTCGGCGGCTTTCTTCGTTAAGTTGTTCAAGAGCAAAGTGAAGTGTTTCTCCTGCCAGAGTTTCGCAGAGTATCTGGCGTTTTTTGATACGCTTGTTTTTGCAATCTTGATGGCGATTGCTCATTTGTTGTAAGCGTAACTCAAACTCACTCGTATGCGTTTCATACTGCAGCCGTTCGGGAAGTTGCTTAAGGGTAATCAGTTCCTGCTTAATAGCATCCAATTCAGATAGTGTGCTGGCTTCCTCTAAAGCAACTTGCTTTCGTCCCGGAATCGGCGGTACCCAACCCTCAACTACGCTGTCGCCATTCAGAAGACCGGAGAAAGCTTTGAGTATCTTTTGTTCGCCATTCGGTAGTTCAATCAGTAATACCCCGTACATTTTTCCTTCAGAGGAATAACGGTTATCAGTGGCAAGGTGTTGCATCAAATTGTAGGCGATCGCCTCTACCAAAGGAGTGCGGGGTAGTCGCAGTAGTTCGCCTGTTTGAGGACAACGCCCTTCGTACCAATAGTTAGGAGATGAGTTGCTGACTGGGGAATTGGAGTTTATGAAATCTGAAAGCGGATGCAGAACCATCATCTTGTCAAAAGGCTATCCCGTTAT
Organism: Brasilonema octagenarum UFV-OR1; assembly: GCF_963888615.1. NCBI lineage: Bacteria > Bacillati > Cyanobacteriota > Cyanophyceae > Nostocales > Scytonemataceae > Brasilonema > Brasilonema octagenarum. The sequence goes on from NZ_CAWPKW010000198.1 coordinate 1,123, forward strand.
AGAGGAAAGCATTATCCCATACATAATCGATCACTGCTCTAGCATCTTCCAAGGGGAGAACATGGCAAAACCCCTCGTTATCATAGGTTAATAGAGGCATTTCAGGGGCAATGTCTGCTTGTTCGGCATTTGTGATCACTTTGCCACGAATATCTTCTAGATTGTTCAAGGGACCGTGGATATCGAAGTTAATCCTGATGCCCAGCTTCCTCTCCATCCAAGTTTCGATGCGAGAGTCTAACTGTTTCGGATTCAACGGAGTCGGACTGGTAAGGAGATGGTAATATACTAGAATAATTTCCTTACACTCCTCTTCCTCAGCAATGTCGATGAGCATCTGAAAGACGCTGGCATTGTTGGCTAAATTCTTGAAGAAAAGCGTATCGGTAACATCTTTTTGGAATTTGATTTTTTTGTTTTTGTAATTGGTGTACTGCTTGAAGGCAAATCCACCCAGTGCGATCCCCAACGATAGCGTTGCCACTAGAATGGGCATGACATTTCTGATCTTATCTTGTTCTACATCTAGCGATTCCACTAAAGATGATGCATTAAACACTAACAAAATTGCAGTAATAAGTAATAATAGATTCGGTAATGCTTTTAAGACTAGGGGAACTGCAGCCCCAATCGCAGGAATTCCAAATAATAGCCGGTCTTTCCAAGTCATACTGGTGACAACATTAGGAAAGAGCAAGTCAATATCTAGTTTTGGAATATTCTTGTAAAAGTAGACATAGATTTTACCAGGAGTAAAGTTCAGATTTTCTATTTTGACTTTCTTGGCACGAAAGTAAGCCGCTTCTTTGAACTTAATGAGTAAAACAATTCGTTCCAAAATATTAATAGTCTTTTCTTCTTGCCAAAAGAAGAACTTTTTTCGCGAAATTTTCGTGTCAATATCGCCTTGTGAATAACAACAGAAATGCTCAAAGTCCTCGAAATCAACATCAGTCTTTAAATCAATCAGAGATTTATTTCCCAATGCTTGTTGTACAATCGATTCAGGCAAAAGAATGTAATTCGCTCTTTCTAAAATGTGGTTGAATGCATCAACCACTTTTGACTCCATCTCGTCGTATTGGTCAAAAGTTGGTTGAGTGAGTGGTTGAACATCTCCATTGGGATTGAAGGGTACGTAGTTGTCTTTGATAATTTCCAGCGTCTTGTGAAAGCGAAAGTGGTAATACGCGGATAGAATTTGGCAGAAATCTAGAAACTTTTCAGCATCAGCGGCATTTAGCTGACCATCTTGGAGGCAAAGTTTGATAATATCGGTGCGACGGTAGGGAATGAACGCTTCTCGATTTTCATAAACTGCCATGATCTCAAATCAATCAGACTAATAGGTTTGCTAAGCGACGGGCGATAGCGCAAAGCGCAGTGTCAAAGGTAATCGCCTGTACCAGACAACAATCGCGACGGTTAGACATCATCCACCCATTTGGAGATCAATAACTAGTATCTTGAGTAGGAAATTTAGCAACAATTCTTGATTTAATTAGATTAGCCAATGCCTTGGGAGTTAAGGCAAACAGCTACACCCTTAGTTATTGGCATTACGATTGTTGTTTCAATCGCTCATAGAGTTTCAACCCCTCTATGATAAGTGCTAGAGTTCTTAATTATGGAAGCAAAAAGCAAACCAGCTATGCAAACCATTACCGACATTAGTACATTAATTGTCCGTACGCCGGGAACTTGCGGTGGGCGTCCCCGCATCGCCGAAACTCGCATTACGGTTCAGTATATCGTGAATGAGATTAAAGCAGGTGTCACACCTGAAGAAATTTTGGAAGATAAACCCCACTTGACGCTTGCAGGGATTTATAGCGGATTGGCGTACTATTATGCCAACAAAGAATCGCTTGACGCCGAATTTGCAGCCTACAACGAGGAATGTCGTCGCCTCGAAGCTGAGTATAAAGCAGGAAATCTATCGTGAGCCGAATTCGCTTGTATTTGGATGAAGACACGATTAAAAAGGCGCTGATAAGTCAGCCAAAGAGATGGCGAACCAACTGGTGTTTCTGAATGCTTATGTTGAGAAAACTATTATATGAACTCAAGAAAAGTAGGTAGGCGTAATTAATTCGTAGATAGCAGTAGTGCGAGCGTCTCGCTCGCGGGCAAGATCCCCGCACTACATTTTATATTTAATTCAACCCACTTACTTACATGAAGTCAAGAAAGTAGATTTAAAAAATATGTCCAATCCAGTTAAAGTATTTTTTTCCTACTCCCATAAAGATGAAGTTTTGCGAGACGATTTGGCAACTCATCTGAGCATGATGAAACGTCAGGGAGTGATTGAAGCTTGGCATGATCGGGAAATCAGTGCTGGTGGGGAATGGGCAAATGCGATCGATGATAATCTTAACGCTGCGGATATCATTTTATTGCTGGTGAGCGCTAACTTTCTGGCTTCAGATTACTGCTACGATATTGAGATGCAGCGAGCAATGGAACGACATGAGGCAAGAGAAGCTCGGGTGATTCCGATTATTCTCAAGCCAGTAGAGTGGAGAAATGCACCTTTTGCCAAACTGCAAGCACTCCCTAAAAATGCCAAAGCTGTAACGACTTGGCAAGACAAAGATGAAGCTTTTTTGAATATTGCTCAAGGAATTCGCAGAGTAGTTGAAGATATGGTGAAATCAAAAACCTCTTCTACCGCTTCTGAAACGACTACACCAGCGATAACGAGCGGTGGATTAACAGATAGCCAACGTCGCAGATGGAAACAACAAAAAGATTTGCTGCAACAAGAGTATGATTTGGTGAGCACAAAATTAGGTAAGCTGCGCCAAGCATACTTGATTGAAACAGATACAGCGATAAAGTTTAAGCTAGAGAAACAAATTCAGGAAAGCGAAACAGAACTAACTCGTTTAGATCAACAGCTTCAGGAAATCGAGCAAAAGCTTGTGTAGTTATCTTAATATATATAAATAATGCCCTTTATGGAAGAATCTATTAAAGTTTTTATTTCCTACCACCAAAACGATGAGGACTTTCGCGAAGAGTTAGAAAAGCATCTAAAGTCTTTGGAGCGGGAAAAAACTATTATTAGTTGGAGCGATCGCAAAATCGTCGCAGGGCAAGAATTCAAAGGTGAAATTAATAAGTCTCTCAACCAAGCTGGGCTTATCCTGTTGTTGGTGAGTCCAGATTTTATTGCTTCAGATTATCACTGGACAGTTGAAGTTACACGAGCTTTAGAGCAAAATGCAGCAGGAAAAGCTAGTGTTATCCCAGTGTTACTGCGTTATGCGGATTGGGAAACTCCTCCCATTGATAAACTATCCCCACTGCCGAGAAATCGCGAACCGATAAAAAGCTGGAATGACCGAGATAAAGCATTCTTAGAAGTTATCAACGGAATTCGGGAGGCAATCGCGCAATTAGTTGCTAGCCCGAATTACTCACCCCCCAAACAAACTCCACAAGAACTCGAAGATCGCCAATATCAAGTCACAAGCCTGATCAACGAAGCAGATCGTTTATGCGAAGGTAAAAAGTTTGAGGAAGCAGTGCTTATATACAAAGCAGTCCTCAGCCTTGAGCAAAACTCTGTACTCGCTCACAATAACCTGGGGAATGCGCTGTACTATCAAGGCAAACTCGATGAAGCGATCGCCTCTTACCAAAAAGCGTTGCAAATCGACCCAAATTTGCCACCTGCTCACTTGAGCCTGGGGAATGCGCTGTTGCTTCAAGGCAAACTCGATGAAGCGATCGCCTCTTACCGTAATGCCTTGCAAATCGACCCAAATTATGCATATGCTCACTTTAACCTGGGCAATGTGCTGTTGCTTCAAGGCAAACGCGATGAAGTGATCGCCTCTTACCGTAATGCCTTGCAAATCGACCCAAATAATGCATATGCTCACAATAACCTGGGGATTGCGCTGAAAAATCAAGGCAAACTCGATTAAGCGATCGCCTCTTTCCGCCAAGCCTTGCAAATCGACCCATATCATGCAAATGCTCACAATGATTTGGGGATTGCGCTGTCCGATCAAGGGAAATTAGAAGAAGCGATCGCAGAACTGGAAATAGCTGTTCGCCTTGATCCTACTCGTACGCTGTTTCGTGAAAACTTAGAGAATTATAAGAATAAAAAGAAGGGTTTTTGGGGACGTTTATTTGGTGGGTAGAATATTCTCAGTTTTATTAAAGTAAACGGTGTGCGATCAGTATACAAAAAATCATCAAGATATATTAACTTTATCTCTTATTTAAGATATATGATTTGCGATTTAGACCACTTGCACAGGGGAGCATCCCAATTTTGCAAAAACGTGTTTGTCATTGCGTTAGCGCAGCGTGCCCGGAGGGCATACGTAACGGAGTGGAGCGTTAGCGCAGCGTGTCCCCTTGGGACTCAGCAATCGCAAGGACTGGGATTGCTTCACTAGTACAGCACGGCGTAAGTTAACCAGGTATTACTGTGGGAGAATGAGTAAT
>NZ_CAWPKW010000199.1:0-5591 GCF_963888615.1 Brasilonema octagenarum UFV-OR1
TATCAGGTAGGAAACGGACTCGTCCACCCCTTGTTCACTGTTCACTGTTCACTGTTCACTGATTTGGTCAAGATACTCTACCAACAAATAACCTTTTTTACTTGTTACTCAGCACTTCCCTTTCGTATGCGGAACCCGGGACTTGAACCCGGAAGCCTTTCGGCACTAGAACCTGAATCTAGCGCGTCTGCCAATTCCGCCAGTTCCGCAAATTTTATTGTTGATTAACAGTTTTTCATTGTCACTCAATTGTTTAGATCTGTCAAGTCCTAATTTCTTAGATCAGGGGTTTATTGATTTTTAGGTAATTTTTGTTACTATTATCTAGTTTTCGGAAAAGATTGTATGATAAGTTGTTGATTCTTTATCTGCTGTCAAAAAAACATAAATGAAATTTATCAATTTCAGTTGAAAAGTGTAGACAATCAAAAACTATCGTGTAGAATCGAAACCAACTTCAAACTTATAAAATCAACAGTTTTTTTGGAGGGTAAGTTTATTATTCCTTCTGGCGGCTTACCAGATGCCAAATCTTCCTCGACAGCAGACTCCTCAGTCCTGCAAATATGGGGTGGGCATCCTTTGCAAGGTCATGTAAAAATTAGCGGAGCCAAAAATTCAGCACTGGTGATCATGGCTGGAGCGTTGCTCTGTTCAGGCGAGTGTCGGCTTCGTAACGTGCCGTTATTGGCAGACGTAACACGGATAGGTGAGGTTTTATCAGCTTTAGGCGTTGGCTTGAAGCAAACAGGAGACATTTTAGAAGTTGATGCCAGAGAAATCAAAACATCAAAGGCTCCCTATGAACTGGTGACACAGTTGAGAGCAAGTTTCTTTGCTATTGGTCCGATGCTAGCACGACTGGGAGTCGCGCAAATGCCTTTACCGGGGGGCTGTGCTATTGGCACAAGACCTGTGGATCTGCATGTTCGAGGACTGCAAGCAATGGGAGCGGAAGTACAGATTGAGCATGGCATTTGTAATGCCTATGTTCCTGGTACTAGTCGCCGATTGAAGGGAGCAAAGATATATTTGGATATTGCCAGCGTGGGAGCAACAGAAACTCTGATGATGGCGGCGACTCTTGCAGATGGGGAAACCATTATCGAAAATGCTGCACGCGAGCCAGAGGTCGTTGATTTGGCAAACTTCTGTATTGCAATGGGAGCAAAGATATACGGAGCAGGAACCAGTAAAATTACGATTGTTGGTGTTCCACAGTTACATTCAACTGAATATACGATTATTCCTGATCGCATTGAAGCAGGAACGTTTTTGGTGGCCGCAGCAATCACTCGTTCAGAGCTTACCCTCTCGCCTGTGATACCAGAACATTTGACACCAATCATTACCAAGCTGCAAGATATTGGAGTGCGCATTATTGAGGAAGGACCTAACTGTTTACGTACTCTGAGGGCAGAAACGCTGAGGGCAACTGATATTGAAACTTTGCCCCATCCAGGTTTTCCTACAGATATGCAAGCGCCATTTATGGCTTTGCTGGCACTGGCAGAAGGTGACAGCCTGATTAATGAATCTGTGTTTGAGAATCGTTTGCGCCATGCCTCAGAGTTAAATCGCTTAGGGGCAGATATTCGTATTAAAGGCAACGTTGCCTTTGTTCGAGGAGTGCCGATGTTATCAGGTGCACCCGTACTAGGAACAGATTTGCGAGCATCAGCAGCGTTAGTTTTGGCGGGACTTGCAGCAGAAGGAAAAACCATAGTTCAGGGACTACAACACTTAGATCGGGGCTACGATAGACTTGATGCAAAGTTGGAGCAATTAGGAGCAAGAATCCAGCGGGTGCCAGTAGCAAACGTAAATGCGGAAGTTGCTTCTACCCCCATTGAGCCTCAAGCGCAAATCTCTATTTAGATACAAAAAACCACAAAAGCGACAGGACAAGGAAGAAATTCTTCCTTGTTCCTTTTGCTATGGCTATACTGTTTGTGTGGGGCTATTCAAAAAACCAGTCCTATATTTATTTAATTCCCTTATTTGCCCAGCAAGATTCCGCCATGTTAACGCCAAAGACTCAACTGATTGGTCTCAAAGCAGATTCATTTCGTCATCCGCTAGATCTAGACGCAACCAAAGCACTGAAGCAGATACCTGGTTTGGATATGATGGTGCGGAATCTTTTGGGTCCATTGGCGGAGCAGGTTTTTTATGTAGAAAATATCGCTTCTAGTGTTCTAGTCGGCGAAAAACAACTGCCCCATCTTCATAAGTCGCTGTTAGAAGCCTGCAAGATACTGGATATCGAACCTCCCCAGCTTTATATTAGGCAGCATCCAGCACCAAATGCATACACTTTTGCTATGCGGGGAAAACAGCCTTTTGTTGTGCTGCACACCTCGCTGATCGATATGCTCGAACAAGAAGAAATTCAGGCTGTGATTGCTCATGAATTGGGACACCTTAAGTGTGACCACAGTGTTTACCTAACTCCAGTCAATATATTGATATTAGCTGCGACAGTGGTGCCTAATGTTGGAGCATTTCTTGCTCAAGCAATACAGGCGCAACTTTTGGAATGGGTACGGTGTGCTGAGTTTACGTGCGATCGCGCAGCATTGCTGGCAACCCAAAACCCGAAAGTTGTCATGTCGGTGTTGATGAAACTTGCTGGTGGTTCGCCGACGATCGCACCACAACTTAACCTTGATGCTTTTATTGCCCAAGCTCGTGCTTATGATGATATTAGTAAGACCGAGATAGGTGAGATGGTCAAGGCTGCCCGCACAGCTCAGTTAACTCACCCAGTACCCGTTCTGCGTGCCAGAGAAATTGACCGTTGGGCAAGTAGCCAAGATTATCAAAAGTTGTTGCAAAATCAAAAAATAGAGTATAATAGTGAAGTTGCACCCAAGGGCGGGTGGCGAAACTGGTAGACGCACCACACTCAAAATGTGGCGGCCTTGCGGTCATAGGAGTTCGATTCTCCTCCTGCCCACTTTAAATCAGTGAACAGTTATCAGTTATCAGTTATCACTGTTCACTGCGTAGGTAGCTGTTCCCTGTTCCCTGTAGAATAGCCTAGTAAAGGCTACCTTCTTAGGCTGCGAGGGTCTAAAGCATCTCTTAGCCCATCACCCAGCAAGTTAAAAGCCAACACTGTGAGAATAATCAATGTAGCTGCGGGCCAGATTAGCCAAGGTTGCAGTACTAAAATTGAGGCGTTAGTTGCAAGAGATAACATATTACCCCATGAGGGGTCTGGTTGTTGAATTCCTAACCCGATCAAACTGAGTACTGCTTCTGCCCCAATAAAGCCAGGAACAGAAAGTGTCGCGGAAATAATGATATAAGTGGCGGTTTGCGGCAATACGTGACGCACGATAATGTAAAGTGGATTGGCACCCATTGCTTTGGCTGCTTGGACGTATTCTCTCTCTTTAATAGAGAGGACTTGTCCGCGAATAACTCGTGCTAATCCAGCCCAGCTAATAAACGAAGTAATCACGACAATCAGCAAAAAGCGTTCGGTACTGGATAACCCAGGCGGTAGTACCGCACCCAAGGTTACCAAAAGATAAATACTGGGGAAAATCATGAGCACTTCGCTCAACCGCATAATAACAGTGTCAAGCCAGCCACCGAAATAGCCAGAAATTCCCCCAATCAACATCCCTAAAGGAAAGGTTAGGGCAACCCCAATAATACCGATAAACAGACTTATACGACCACCATACAGCAGGCGACTGAGTTGATCTCGACCTTGGTCATCTGTACCTAAAACGTTAAACTTTGCCTCACCGACAGCACCAAACAAATGTATATTTAGCCGAATACCACCAAATATTTCTGTCTCCTCCCACTTTGGGGGTAAAGGTAAATTCAACTGAAACAGACGATACTCAGGCCCAGTGACAAATAGTCTTAGGGGACAAGGCTTTTTATAGTTTACGATGATTTGGCGATCGCCCGTTTCTAAATTTGTGTCTCCCTGGGTTGTTGGATAAATGTGAGGTCCAATAAACTGCCCTGATTGTTTAGAAACCCAGTAAACACGCGTTGGTGGTAGTAGAGAACCATTTGGTTGTGAGGTGTAAGCGTTGTAAGGGGCGACAAAATCAGCCAAAATGACTGCTATATAAAAAACCAACAGTAAAGTTGCCCCAAACCTTGCTAAAGGATTTTTGTTTAGTCGATGCCACCAATTCATAGCAATTACCAGTTATGACTCATAAATGATGAATTATAAATTATCAATCATCAATAGTGAAAGCTTTTTCGTTGTGAAAATTTATAATTATCAATTCTTAAGCAGGGAGTTTTTCAATCAGGTACAAAGGCTCTTCTTGAAGTTTTTCGTGTTCTATAACAAATACATTTGAGTAGAGATTAGCAATAATTTGCTTTCCTTGCTGTGTGAGGGAGAGGTAGCGCAATGCATCCTTGATATAAGGATATACGACATTCCAGTAGAACTTGGCATAGTTCTTGCGTAAATCAGCAGGATTTTGATAACCCAACACCTGATTCATTCCAATCTCTTCAAACTCATAAAATAAAGAGGTAATTTTTTTTAAATAACGTGGATCGCTCAGTTGTCCAATCAAATCTGCAGCACGCACTAAACCTGCAAAATCATTTGTATCTTGGTGGTCATCTACACTTGGTACTGGAAACCGAGTCAATTCAATATTGCTCTTAATGACTTCTGAATCTATCAATTTGTGACCGCCAAAACGCTCATCAATAAAAAGCTTTCCCCGATCAACATGATAAGGTGTCAAACTCGCATCAGAAGCTCCAGAACGAAGAAAAATCATTTTTCCATCTTTACCTGTTGCGTACAAACCTTCCTCCTCTCGATCTTGTCGGCAAACTCCTTTAACATAACCAATATCATGACAGACCAAAGATATAATAAAATGCAACCAGTCTTCATTAGAAACACCTCCTTCACGGATATGTTTGCCGCGCAAAATTTCTTGTCCAACCAAAGTAACTAGGATAGAATGTTCTACGTTATGATAAAGGGCGTCACTGTTAGCAATATTTTCCAACGCCATATTACCTGCCCAGCCTATAATATCTTGATAATCATTTTTCAGGCAGCCGTAGGTGCGACGGTAGCCTTCACGAATTTGAGCGACAAACACATCAATCAAGATTTCAGTGGCATTAAACATATTGGTGACTCTGTTATATACCAAATTATGTATTATTTGTTTATCTCAAATTTGGATAATTTGATGACCGTCGGAGTACTCAAAAAAAGGCAAATAACTTTTTCTAACTGTTTATAGTTTAAGCATATCTGCTACCAGCGCGTGTGTGCGGGTTATAGGAAATCTTTACGAATTGAGCAAAACATCAACCGTGCCTTCGTAGTTATACATAGCTTCAAAAGACTACGGAAGTGGTGATACAGGTTTGTCTTGATCACCTCCCATCACCTCATGAGCGCAACTTCTTAAGGGAAAAACCGGAACTAAACCTGAAGCTGGCGCATGCTCAGAGATTCTGTCCAGCAGACTTAACGCGCAACCCTTGACTCAGATCTTGCACCATAATGTTCTTGCGCCAAGAAATAAATTTCTTGGCTCAAAGTCCAAGTCCGTTAAAACGGACTCTTG
>NZ_CAWPKW010000200.1:0-5564 GCF_963888615.1 Brasilonema octagenarum UFV-OR1
ACGCTGCGCGTTCGCTCTTAGCGTGCGCTTGCGCTTACGCCGTAAGGCGTGCGCTTTGCGCATACCCGAAGGGCGTGTGTAGGGATAAAAACAGAAGCAGGGAGCACCGGAGTAGGGAGAAGACTAGTTCACGTGAACTAATTTCCCCCAGCACCCAGCACCCAAGCTAAGCGTGCTCCCTACTTCTTCCCCCTTACACCCTTACAACGCCAGGTGCGCGACTGTCGGGAAACCCGCCCACAGCACTGGCTCCCCTTACACCCTGCCCCTAAGACTATTGACTTGCAAAAGGTATTCTAAGCTTTGCCAACATTAGCTTTGTGACTGTCAGTAGAGCAGTAAACTTGAATTGCAATGTTACAAAGTATTAAGAGGAGTCATAATTGCTCAACAGAATGCCCGAAAATAATTCCGGAAGGTAACTGAGTTTATGAGCTTATGTACTAGCCATTACGCAAGCGCACTCGTTTAGTATTAGTTGCACCAGTTGTTTGGCTGTTGTATCTAAAAGATGAGAAAATAAGCTTAGTTAACCAATCAAAGCCGCACCAGTTTAAGATTCTGGTTTTATTTAGTACTGGAGGAATCCATTAATGAGTATCGTCACGAAGTCCATCGTGAATGCTGACGCAGAAGCGCGCTACCTCAGTCCTGGTGAACTAGACCGGATTAAGGGATTTGTTACTAGTGGTGAAAAGCGTATCCGCATTGCTCAAGTTATCACCGAGAACCGCGAGCGTATTGTGAAGCAAGCTGGTGATCAACTGTTCCAAAGACGTCCTGATGTTGTTTCTCCTGGCGGTAATGCTTACGGTCAAGAAATGACAGCTACCTGTTTGCGCGATTTGGATTACTACCTCCGTCTCGTCACTTACGGCGTTGTCGCTGGTGATGTCACCCCCATTGAAGAAATTGGCCTTGTGGGTGTTCGCGAAATGTACAAGTCCCTTGGTACTCCAATTGAAGGTGTTGCTGAAGGTGTCCGTGGTTTGAAGAACGCTGCTGCGTCACTGATGTCTGGTGAAGACGCTGCTGAAGCTAGCGCTTACTTCGACTACGTAGTCGGTGGCTTGCAATAGGGTGAAGTTATTTCCCTGCTGAAACTGAACTAATGCAATAAGGTTGGAAATAAGGAATTAACTAACATGGCTCAAGACGCAATTACCTCTGTCATTAACTCTGCAGACGTTCAAGGTAAGTACTTGGATACTTCTGCTCTTCAAAAGCTTAAGAGCTACTTCTCAACTGGCGAACTGCGCGTACGTGCTGCTACCACCATTGCTGCTAACGCATCTGCAATTGTCAAAGAAGCTGTAGCTAAGGCTCTGTTGTATTCTGACATTACCCGTCCCGGTGGTAACATGTACACCACTCGTCGCTATGCTGCTTGCATCCGCGACTTGGATTACTACCTCCGTTATGCTACCTACGCTATGTTGGCAGGCGATCCATCCATATTGGATGAGCGTGTCCTCAATGGCTTGAAAGAAACCTACAACTCCTTAGGTGTACCCGTCGGTGCTACCGTGCAAGCTATCCAAGCTATCAAAGAAGTGACTGCTAGCTTGGTAGGTCCTGACGCTGGTAAGGAAATGGGTGTTTACTTGGATTACATTTCCTCCGGCTTGAGCTAAAAGCTAGGTTGCACTTGAGAACTTAAGTGCGGCTTTATTAAGTAAGGTCTGGAAATCAGTCGTGAGTGCTAGAACTTTTAATCGCTTATCTTGCTAAAGATGCATGTATGATGAGTGTTAAAAGTTTAGTATTGATGCTTGATTTCCAGCCTTTGAGTGATTACATAAAATATGCACTCATAATTTTTTGAAATAAAGAAGTTTCCATTTCACTATAGGGAGATATCAAAACATGGCAAGGATGTTTAAAATTACAGCTTGTGTTCCTAGTCAAACTCGGATTCGTACTCAGCGTGAACTGCAAAACACTTATTTCACTAAGTTAGTTCCCTACGAAAACTGGTTCAGTGAACAACAACGGATTCAAAAAGCAGGCGGCACAATTGTTAAGGTAGAGTTGGCTACTGGTAAGCGGGGAGCTAATACTGGCTTGTCTTAATCTGACCAAATCAGTGAACAGTGAACAGTGAACAGTGATAACTGATAACTGATAACTGGTAACTAATAACTGATATTAAAATCCCCGCTCATTCATTGATGGGGATTAACTGGTAACTGATAACTGGTAACTGATAACTGTTAAGGCTACTTAGTTATGTGAATACGACTTGTAGGAAGTTGTTAAGAGGTCAGGTAGACCTCTTTTTTGTTTGCGCAAAACGCGGTTAAAAACCTGATTATTCTGCTAGCTTGATGGAGGTCGCTTTGGCATGTTCTGGTGAAATTTATCCAGTTGTTGTCGCTGTTCATCAGTGAAAACTGATTTCACTTGTTCATGAGATGCCTGCATAATCTCCTCAATTTTTGCTTTTTGATCATTACTAAGATTCAAGTCAGCAAAAGGACCTTTTTTGCCTTCTGGTGGTGGCATAGGAATACCAGGACCAGGACCACCAAAGCCACCGTCCATCCCACCTCTACGGTTTCTCATTTGAGCGACTTTTTGTTCTAATGTCTGCCGTTGTTCTGATGTGAGAAGGGCATCTATTTTTTCTTTGGTTTGTTTGTCAATTTCGTCCAAACGTTGTTTTTGGTCATCACTCAGGTTTATATTTGGAGGTTGACCTGGTGGTCCTGATTGGGGAAAGTTTTGCGCATGGAAAGCTGGACTTGATGGGAAGGGAAAAGCTTGTGCGCTTAAAGGAACAGCTATCAAAGTCAGCCCAATCACTACAGAGAACATCTTGACAAGTTTGAGTTTCATTATGACCTCGTTGCCAATTTATTGAGTTCGACATTCAAATCATAAGAATTTCTATGATTCTTTGAGATGGGGGAAAAGTCCCAAATCTCACTTTTTTGTCGTAGAGAAAAAGTACTAAATTCAAACAGGACTTTTCTCCTACTTGATCGGCATAGGGGTGTAAGGGTGTGGGGGTGTAGGGGTGTGGGGGAAATCTGGCGGTATTTTATTTCGATGGGTAAAATCTGGGTTGACAGCGTAATATTCTTCTCATACCTGTCGCAAAGTTTGAGTACTGTAATGATCGCCCCTGCTTGGTGGGAGTTCTCGGTTTGCTCAAGTCTGATCCTGAAACACAGAATCAACAACTTAATCCCTTTTGAGTGCAAGTTGGTATCATTAACGTCAACTCCAAACGATCGCACCTTACAATTTAAATTTTATTCGTCGTGAATCTACGCCGCCTGACTTTATTATTTGATGACTCCGTGTCCAGCTGGGCACTAGAAGCGCGTTTATTGCGCTGGTTAACACTGGTTTGGCTGTTTGTGGGATTAGTGATGCTGTTTTCGGCATCCTATCCCGTAGCCGATGTTCGTCAACATGACGGAATGTACTACTTTAAACGTCAACTTTTGTGGGTACTAGTCGGTTTAATAGTATTCAATATTGTTGTTCATTTGCCTTTGCATAAAGTTTTGGGCATATCTCATTGGTTTGTGATAGTGCTTTTAGGGTTGATTTTCGCGACTTTAGTACCGGGAGTAGGAAAGAAGGCTTTTGACGCATCCCGGTGGATAGCTTTAGGACCGATTCCAATTCAACCTTCTGAATTAATTAAACCTTTTTTGGTGTTGCAAAGTGCCCGACTTTTTGGTCAGTGGGAAAACCTGAGTTGGCGTGTTCGCTTCTTTTGGCTGGGGATTTTTGGTCTGGTTCTTTTAGGTATTTTAGGACAACCTAACTTGAGCACAACCGCACTGTGTGGTATGACGATTTGGTTTATTGCCCTTGCTGCTGGATTACCTTACAAGTACTTAGGAGGAACTGCAATTGGAGGAGTGTTGTTGGCAGTACTTAGTATTAGTATCAAGGAATATCAGCGTAAGCGGGTGTTGTCATTCCTCAATCCTTGGGCTGATGCAACTGGGGATGGCTATCAACTGGTGCAAAGTTTGCTAGCTGTAGGTTCTGGTAGACAATGGGGTGCAGGATTTGGGCTTTCTCAACAAAAGCAGTTTTATTTGCCAATTCAGGATACTGATTTTATTTTTGCTGTGTTTGCTGAGGAGTTTGGCTTTGTTGGTGGTGTTGTGCTGTTGTTATTGATTGCTTTATACGCCACTTTAGGATTAATTATCGCTCTGAAGGCAAAGCATCCAGTGTATCGATTGGTGGCGATCGGTGTCACAATTTTGATGGTGGGACAATCTTTACTCCACATTGGTGTGACTACTGGTGCTTTGCCAACAACGGGTTTGCCATTGCCCATGTTTAGTTATGGTGGAAATTCGATGATTGCAAGTTTGATGGCATCTGGTTTGATTATTCGGGTTGCACGCCAGAGTAGTGAAGCTGAGGTGGTACCGTTGCGAGAGGAAGGTGAGAAGAGGCGCAAACGACGGCTATTTCAAAAAAAATAAGCAATACACAGCTGTAGAGACGTTACATGTAACGTCTCTACATTATTCATGATGGTGTATGTGATTCTTGAAAGAACCGTTATATATCACCTCAGTTGTGCATAAGTTAATTTTGGTTTTCTCTATAAAATAATGTGTAAGTATCAGCAAAAAATTTCATTGTGCTGCTTTGGGGTCTCATCTACAGAATTTGCATTTTGTCAATAACCTAGGTTTTCATATTTCCTGCATCTCGCGCTATGAGTGAAAACACCCGTGTCAAAACAATTTTGCTCTTGGCGGCGAATCCAAGAAATACTTCCCAGTTACGACTGGATGAAGAGGTACGGGAAATTGATGAGGGATTGCGACGGGCTAATAAGCGAGAACTGTTTAAGTTAGAGCAAAAATGGGCGGTTCGTTCTCGCGACTTTTATCGGGCAATTCTCGACACTCAACCCCAAATTGTTCACTTTTTTGGACACGGTGCTGGGGAAGATGGCATTGTGTTGGAGGATGAAACGGGGCAAGTGGCGCTTGTGCAAGCAGATGCGTTGGCGAGTATGTTTAAGCTATTTGCGAAAAAGGGAGTTGAGTGTGTTCTCATGAACGCTTGTTATTCCCAGGTGCAAGCAGAGGCGATTAGCCAACACATTGAGTATGTGATTGGGATGAATCGGCAGATAGGAGATAAAGCTGCGATTAATTTTGCTGTGGCGTTTTACGATGCTTTAGCAGCTGGGGAAGAGATGGAGTTTGCTTATGAGTTGGGTTGTTCTCAGCTTTTTGGTTTGAAGGAAAACCAAACTCCAGTGCTGAAAAGAAAATTGCTTAATAATCTTATTCCTGAAAAGACGACGCGCCAGCGTATTTTTATCAGCTATAAGCGCGATGTTGAGCCGGATGAACCAGTGGCTTTAGAGGTTTTTCAAGCGCTGTCGCAGCAGCACGAGGTTTTTATCGATCAACGAATGCTCGTTGGGACGCGCTGGGCTGAACGCATTGAAGAGGAAATTAGTCAAGCAGATTTTCTCATCGTTTTCCTTTCATCTCGCTCAGTTTACAGCGAGATGGTAGAGCAAGAAATCAAGATGGCGCACGAGATGGCGCAAGTGCAGGGAGGAC
>NZ_CAWPKW010000201.1:0-67177 GCF_963888615.1 Brasilonema octagenarum UFV-OR1
CGGAGGGAGACCCTCCCGCAGCACTGGTCTCACCTCCTGCAGCGCTGTCTCACCGTGGGCGGGTCCCCCGACTTGAGGCACCTGGCGTGGTGAGGTTGAAAAATGTACTTCATGCAAACGAGAACTGCTATAACTCCACTGGTATCAATTCAGTCGTGCAGTTGACTTTGACTTGGGAATAAACAACTTTTAGTAATTGAGAATTATTTTGCTTTTCAGGTATAAACAGATATTAACTCCTTCTAAAAAAATGATAATTAGATATCTGTTTTATGTTTTGAAAAACTACAATTTTTCTAGCGATTTCCTACGTGTCTATGACCCTTATGTAGAAGTTTATTCTTATGGAGTATTAATAAAACTAATTTTCAGAACAAGAGAAAGTCGTCTAATAGCTGATAAATATTTGAAAAAATTTGACATTTCGAGTATCTTTCTCTAAAAATGGAGAAGCTAACTTGTATCTTGACAGGAGACGACAATTCATTTCTCATTTCGATCCACAAAACAAGTGCCTACTACAAAGGTAGTTTTGGCTTTGCTGACATAATTTACTTCACGATCTCAGGGTTGCATTCGGTGAAACAACGTAACAAATTAACTATGAAAACAGCCACTCAACTACAAGCTCGTCTTGAATGTTATTATCAGCAAATCAAGACAATTATCCTTACCCGTCAAAACCCAATTACAGGTTTGCTACCAGCAAGCACAGCGATAACTGCCCACGGAGATTACACTGATGCTTGGGTACGTGATAACGTTTACAGCATTCTGGCAGTTTGGGGGTTGGCGATCGCCTACCGGAAAGTTGATGATGACAAGGGACGCACATATGAGCTAGAACATAGCGTCGTTAAGTTGATGCGGGGTTTGTTATTTGCTATGATGCGCCAAAGCGCTAAATTAGAGCAATTCAAGCACACTCAATCTTCGTTGGATGCTTTACACGCTAAGTACAACACTGCTACGGGTGATATTGTTGTTGGTGATGACGAATGGGGACATTTGCAATTAGATGCCACATCAATATTTATTCTGATATTGGCGCAAATGACTGCTTCAGGATTGCAGATCATTTACACATTTGATGAAGTGAATTTCGTCCAAAATTTAGTTTACTATATTGGACGGGCGTATCGTACTCCAGATTTCGGTATTTGGGAACGAGGTAATAAAATTAATCATGGCAATGCAGAATTGAATGCCAGTTCTGTAGGTATGGCAAAAGCTGCATTGGAAGCGATTAATGGTTTGGATTTATTTGGTGTACACGGTTGTCAAGCATCGGTGATTCATGCGCTGCCAGATGAAATCGCTCGTGCCAGGATTACGCTAGAATCTCTATTACCTAGAGAATCGTCTTCAAAAGAAATCGATGCCGCGTTGTTGAGCGTTATTGGTTTTCCAGCATTTGCTGTAGAAGATGTAGATCTGCGGGAACGTACCCACAACGATATTATCAATAAACTCGAAGGAAAATACGGCTGCAAGCGCTTCCTGCGTGATGGACACCAAACAGTTTTAGAAGACAAAAACCGCTTACACTACGAACCATTAGAACTCAAACAATTCGAGCAAATTGAGTGTGAATGGCCTTTATTTTTCACCTATTTATTTCTAGATGGTTTGTTTCGTGGCGAACAAGAACAAGTGAAACATTACCAAGAGCGTTTAGAATCTTTATTGATTGAGCGTGATGGTTTGCATCTAGTTCCAGAACTTTATTATCTCCCAGAAGAATCTATAGAGGCAGAGAAGTTAGCACCTCAAACTCAGCCACGTTTACCTAACGAAAATGTTCCGCTCGTATGGGCGCAGAGTTTGTATTTTCTAGGTCAAATGTTAAGTGAAGGATTGATAGCAGTTGGAGATATTGACCCTTTGGGAAGATATTTATGCGTAGGAAAAAACCAGCAAGCTGTCGTACAAATCGCTTTACTTGCAGAAGATGAAGATTTACAAGCCAAACTGGCAGTTCATGGAATTGAGACACAAACACCCAAACAAGTCGAACCAATTCAGGTTCGACTCGCAGAGGATCTTTCAGCTATTTATACCCAAGTTGGACGCAACGATAAACTTGGTTTAACAGGACGTCCAGTGCGACGTTTGAGAAGTCTCACAACATCTAAGATTTTTCGTATTCGTGGGGAGACAGTTGTTTTTCTGCCCTCGGTTTTGGACTCTCAAGTGTTTTACTTAACTCTTGATTACCATTTTCTGGTTTATCAAATTAGAAGTGAACTTGCTTATATCCAAAAATATTGGATTGATTTAGGGCGTCCTATCCTGACTTTAATGTTGACTCATACCATGTTGGAAACAGGTAGTGAGGCATTACTTGCTCTGATGCAAGAACTAAATAACGGCATTTGTAACGGTGTACGGGTAAAATTGGGGCGTCTTAATCAGTTGATGTTGACTGCTGGAACACAACGGATTGATTTTCTTCAAGATGATTTTGAATATTCTCTATCTTCCATCAAAGATACTGCGCCTCGCTGCTCGTATCTAATTTACAATCCAGAAGGAAATTGGCCCTTAAAACATACTCAAGAATTTAAAATGGAGTGCGAAACAACCTTAAAATTGTTGCTCTCCTCTTTACGTTCATCGGAAAATCTCTACGAGCAAATAGAATTATTGCAGACTTTGGTTCGTTTGGAAGGGTTAGAATTTGATACAGGCTTTGGCGGAGCAGAAAATCCCGTAACTGTGGCAGATTTGCTGGATGAAGTTTACACTAAAGCAGGCGATTCCGGCATTTGGGCAGTTGTGCGTCGTGCTGCAGGGTTGCGACAAATGAGCGATATCGGCTTGTCGGACGTAGTGACAAGTATTGTGGTGCGGGGTAAGCAAGTTGCTGTGGGTAAGTCTTACAGCTAAGATTCACTCATCACTATTCCTCTGTCGCACAGCGAAATTGTTGAGAAAATAAATGACTATTGTCGGGAAGATATAAGCGATCGCGTTCTGACTCAAGAAGTTCTGATTTATCTGAGTGCTTTAATCAAGACAGAACCAGAACTGTTTAAAGGACTACTTACCCTCAGAATTGGTTACATGATTCTGTTGATTACCAGCGAACTGGTGCAAGAGTTAAACCTTACTCAGGATGAGGCTTATGAACACCTTATGCAACTGTCACCTTCGGAAGTTCAAACACGAGTACGTCAGGTATTATTTGAATACGTCAACTTGAGTCAGCTATTACGTCAGCAAGAATCTCTGCACCTCAAACAAAAAGAAAGTGACATAGATTGGATCGTGGTACCAGCTTCAGGAGATGAAATAGATGTACCATCCGGCGGTTGGCGACGGTTCCGCCAAGCTGAGGGAGCAACAGGACGTGTTCCAAAAGACTTTTTCAAGCAGGTTTGGCTGGTGATGGAACATTGCAAAGGGTTGGTGATTGGCGATAAGCTAGAACGCCGCAACCGTTTGGATAGCGAAGTCATTTTGTCAGAAATGACAGCAGGAGAAAAGAATTTTGCCTTGCAAGTAGAGCATTTGCTAAATAAAATAGAGGCTCCCGAATACCGACAAGTTAATATTGAGGCGTTGACGGAATTAGCAGCAGTTGCATCCAACAACCCCAACTTACAAATTGAAGAATATATCGTGTTGGATGTGTTAATCGGTCACGCCGTGCGATTAGCATGGTTAGAGAGTCATCCGAAAAGGGGCGATCGCTATGATGAAGATAAAGCCAATGCATGGCGATCATTCTACAACACCTCTCCAAAAGAGTGTGCTAGCTATATTCTGAAAGCGTTCCGCTTCTTGATAGAGTTTGGGCAAAATATAGCAGCTTAAGTCTGAAGTGGGTATAGGGTGCGTTACCGCTGCGTTAACGCACCTTTTTAAAGCAAAAGCTGTGAATTAAAGACTCTCCGAGATAGAAACAAAAATATGAATCAACTAACAATAGAACAATTGGATTTACTCCAGAATACTTTACGCCTTGCAGGGCAATTGTGAAACATACTACCTCAGCTACACTGACCAAATGCACCTGCGCAAGCTATAACATTAAGGGGGATTAAACCCAAGTTTTGGTATCAAATAATCTCTCATAAAATATAAAAAGTGTTTCTTGTACCACACCTCTGTAAGGATGTTTGGAAAGTGTCGTCTTGTACCAAGATTTATCGGCGAGTTCCCTAAATCCTCGGTGCCTTGAGAGCATTCTAATCTTGTGAACCTAATGCGAGCCGGAAAACTCGCATTAGTACACGAGCTTTCCGGCTCGCACTGCATTTAGGATGTTTCCGGATGCGGTTGGGAGGTAAAGGGAAATCTAAATGGTGTATTTGTTGACAACAATACTTCTCAAACATCCTGTTCTGAGATTGTGCCAGCTACATTTTGAAAGCTTTTCGTAATTTTCTTTAGGTAAGAAAATTACGAAAAAGATCGTTTGGGAATATTTTGCAAGCAATCGTAAATAATTTTTGTTCAAAGCTTGCCACTCATAGAACTCTCAAAAAAACTCTAGTTCTTGTTAATAACATTAGGTGGACTGACTAATTTGCTCTGTAGTTGTGCCGGTGGAAATGAAAATGCAAAAAAAAAAGCGCCAGAAGAGTCAATATTTATTTCACAATCGCTGGATTGACAGACAACGAATTGTTCGCAACATGGAGGCTTTCCAAGACTTAATTGTGATTGTCCTGTGTTTGAGTTTGTTTGCCTACATGGTTATGCAACTGTGGGAGATATTTACCCAGCTTACAGTGCCATTAAATCATCAACAAGTGACTGCAAAAATACTATTTTTGTTGATTTTGGTCGAATTATTCCGACTTCTAATGGTTTACTTGCAGGAGCATAGCATTGCTGTAGGAGTAGCAGTGGAGGTGTCAATAGTATCTGTACTACGAGAAGTCATTGTTCACGGAGCACTGGAAATTACTTGGGTTCAGGCTGCATCAATTTGTGGTTTACTGTTGATTCTGGCTGCGCTACTGCTAGTTTGTGCCAAGACACCACACATGGATTACATGATTAGTAAGACTAACCATAGCGCTCTTAACCACAGTGATGATGAGGAACAGGAAAACGGGAATAAAATGTCACATTCAACTCAATATGAGGAGATTGTTTAGAGGTAGAAGCTATTTTTATTTCATTTTCTTGTCTACCTAAGAATGGATGCTCACGGTGATTGTTGTTAGAGTTTCTTGTAAATAAGTTGACATAATTCCAGACTATACTGCAAGGTATGTCTGGAATTTTCAAATTCATCTATGCCAAACTTGGTGAAAGCGTAACAAATAGTACTTTTAAATTCTGAATAAACACTCTTGGGTGAGGGAGTGAGGAAAGTGTTGGTTTCATCCATAACGGGTTGCAATCCCCAGCAGTGGAGGGCTTTAAACAAACTTTAAGAAGATTAGACAATATTTTATTGATTATTCCTGGACAGTAACAATTTAGTTGTTTAGGTTAGATGTAATATACTTAAGCATACGTAAGTCAAATAATGACAGATAATCATAACGAAGAACTGAAAGATAAAGTAGAAGGTACAGCATTAGTAGCTGGAGGAACTATAGCTGGTGTTAGTGTATCCGCAATCGTTGGCGGTATGGGATTAGTTGGAGGTTTTGGAGGCGTAGCAATCGGCATGGCTCCTGTGACTGCTGCTGGTGCAGTTATTGGCACCGCTGCTTATGGGGCTAAGAAGGCAATAGAAGAGGGAGACGCCACAGCTATAGGTGCAGTCGCAGGAGGAGCAGCAGTTGGAGTAGGAGTTTCTGCTGTCGTTGGAGGTATGGGTTTAGCAGTTGGAGGAACTGCTGTCGCTATTGGTGCTGCGCCGGTTGTAGCAGCTGGCGCAGTAGTTGGACTCGCAGCTTATGGTTTGAAAAAGCTGTTTGATAAGTCGTGACAAAACAGACTCCCAATCCTGTCCAGAAATTTGTGCGTGGTTTGATTCGGGATTTGATTCATCAGGCTAACAGTGAAAAGGCTGATAAATCTAAAAAGCCAAAGGTGAAAAAGTCTGCTGCTACCAAATCCCGAACTAATACCAATTCTCCATGAAGATGCACTTAATATTTATTAAACGAACCGCCAAGACGCCAAGAACGCCAAGAATTAAAGAGTAAGTATTAAGTGCAAGTTTACAGAGAACTGGTATAAGTCAAAGCAAGATAGTAGTAAACGCTCCCGCCACATTCCTGCATCAGTTCGTGTGTCGGTTTTACACAAAGACGGTTATAAGTGCGTTTTTTGTGGTCGCAGTAGTCAGCAAGTGCAATTAGAAGTTGATCATATTGTACCTTTTTCCAAAGGTGGTAGTAATGACCTCAACAATTTGCAAACGTTGTGTACAGATTGCAATCGTGGGAAAGGAGCGCGTTTCTTGAAAAAGTAAGACTGAGTAAAATTAATATTATGTTATTTGATGTTTTTCAAGCAGGAATTAACTTATTTCGTGAAGTACATGAAACCAGATGGAATCCTTATGGTTTAGAAAGAGATATTTTACTATTTTTTAGAGATTTCAAAAAATCAATTGACTCCAAAGACGTACAAAGACTTCAAAGCTTAATCTCTGACAATTATTATAGTAGCTCTTATGTGAACCAGGATAAAAAACAGCTAATTTCCTGGTTTCAGACAGTTTTCCAAAAAATACCATCGTTTATATATCCTTCTCTAGAAATCGAAATATGTAAAGCACCAGAAGTAAGAAGTGAGGATACAGTTTATCTCGTCATCAGACCAACTCTGAATATTCACATTCTAGGAATTAATTTAGCATCTCAACTATTTGGAACTAACAATCGCATAGCTATGCTTATAGAGAGAAATGCCAGTTCTGGCTTATTCTCTCTTATCAATATGGAAGAAGTTTGATAACGAGTTGAAAAAAATAGTTAAAAAACACAAATCATTGGTTAAGTGTGGAAACAAAGTAATATAACAACTTGGATAAGGAAAAACATGGCTTACGTACACGAAATAAAATTCTACATCAGCAGCGAATCTGGCAAGTTAAAAGTAGCTCTCTATGACAGACCTGCAATTTTTTGCGACGAATTCTGGATCAAGAATGTCGATGCTTCAGAGATGGGTTTCATTTGCATACCAGATGGTTTGAAGCTTGAACAAAAATACAAAGTAGAAGTACTTGGTATCAAGCCTTTTCATGCTTCTAAGCCGGAATTTGATTTTATTGACAAATGTGCTGAAGCAGCTTTTTACGCAGCTAAACAAGCAGCTATGCAGGCAGTAATACCCAATCCGGGTTTACTACCTCCTTTGTGAGCTATGGGGTGTGAGTAGCTTAGGTAACTGAAATTACAGAGGACAAAAATAAGTGACACACAACTCCAAAACTGGTGCAGCATTTATTGCAGGAGGAACTATAGCAGGTGCTGGTATTTCTGCAACAGTAGGCGGGATGGGATTAGCCGGAGGATTTGGGGCAGTTGGAATTGGCACAGTTCCTGTAGTTGGTGCTGGCGCTGTCGTTGGTGCTGCTGCTTATGGTGTTTTCAAGGGAAGAGCAGAGGGAGATGCAGCTGCTTATGGTGCAATAGGGATTGGTGCAATAGGCGGTGCTGGTGTTTCTAGCGTTGTCGGTGGTATGGGATTAGTCGCACCCAAAATAGGTTTAGCTTTTGGAATTGGCACAGTTCCTATGGCAGGAATTGGTGCTGTGTTTGGACTCGCCGCCTACGGTATTGCCAAGTTGCTAGACGAAACCAGAACAAGAGAAACACCACCACAGGTTTTCGACAGAATGGAAGAGAAAATCTTGCAGATGGAAACTTATTCTGCTGTGTTCGAGTTAGACGCGTTGATGGAGTTAGAGGCATTTTTGACTGGTGAAGATCTCAACCAAAAATTTGCCGCTCTGGAAGTTGAGGATGAGTTACAGATGCTCAAGACAGAATTACACAAAAAAGCTCAAACTTCTCCTCCTAACATTGAAACAGAAGTTGTCTCCCTCAAAGGAGCATCACCTGAAACTTGGAAATGTGTGCAGACTCTTAGGGGACACACAGCCGCAGTGAATGCTATCGCCATCACTCCCGACAGCCAAACCCTAGCGAGTGCAAGCAATGACACAACAGTTCGTCTGTGGAACTTAAAAACAGGAAAATGGCTTTACACTTTAGCTGGGCAAGAAGAGGCAGTTTTATCTGTTGCTATCACCTCCGATAGTAAGACACTTGTCAGTGGGAGTGTTGCTCGCAAAATCAGCAGTTGGTATTTAGACACAAAAAAATTTTCCCGTACACTCTTCTATTTGAACTCTCCCTACAGTCATACTGGCTTTGTTTACTCAGTAGCCTTCAACCCTGACGGAAAAATTCTAGCAAGTGGTAGTGCCGATAAGACTATCAGAATTTGGGGACGATACACAGGAGAAGTAAAACGTACCTTAAATGGACACTCAGATGCCGTTTTGTCTGTTGCTTTTAGTCCCAATGGCGAAATTCTTGCCAGTGGAAGCGCCGATAAAACTATCAGAATTTGGGATTTAAAAAATTGGGGGCAATCTCATATTATCAGAGGACATTCAGGAGCAGTGAACACAGTTACTGTCAGTCCTGTTCGCGCAGCGTCCCCGAAGGGGTTTAATCAAACTCTAATTAGTGGTAGTACAGACACTACCATCAAACTGTGGAATCTCCACACTAGAGAATTGCTCAAAACTCTAAATGGACACTCAGCATCGGCTGTATCTGTTGCGATAAACCCAAATGGGCAAACTCTTGCAAGTAGCAGCACAGACGGTATTATTAATATTTGGAATTTACGAACTGGGCAACTACTACAAACTCTTTCTGGATGCAGTCCCGTTGCCTTCAGTTATGATGGCAAGACACTGGTGAGTGGTGGAAAAAGCGGCACAATCAAGATTTGGCGTCAAACCTTTGGCAGTGATGAATCCATACTTGAGTTTGTACCATCTGGAGAATGGTGGGAAGTTTTAGGTGTAGAAAAAACTGACAATCCAAAAGATGTAAAACGTGCTTATTTGAGATTAGCAAGGCTATATCACCCTGATGTCAACACTTCTAGCAATGCAAAAGCTGGAATCCAAGCAATTAATCAGGCTTATAGAGAGTACCGTCAAAAAATTAACGGTCAAACTTTTATAGTTTAAGGTGACACGCATTTGTCAATAAGCAATATTGCTAAAAAATAAGCAGAGATTGGGGTTGAAAGAGTTCTCCACCGTTCCGGAGTGAGGGTAATCGGATGCTTAATGGGTAGGCGATAGCTTCGCTTGCCTCACGCGCAAAGCGCACGCACTCGCGTTCGGCAGATCGCCTTTTTACCCATAACCTACTAAAATGAGTCATCGCCACAACCGCGCATCAACTCCCTCATGCCAAAATCCGCTGACATCAGCACCAAAAAATTAATCAGCCTCGCACCCGATAACTGGGTGAAATGGGTAACGCAACTTCCCGACATTACAGCCCAAGAAGTTCTCAACTCCGAATTCCAATGGATTAGCCGCGAGAGTGACGTATTAATCCGCGCTCAAAGTCCTCAATATGGGCAATTTCTCGTACTCAACGAGTTACAATTACGCTACAAACCGGAAATGCCTAAGCGAATGCGAGCATACGCTGCACTAGCGAGAAATTTGATTTGCCTACCTACCCCGTACTTATCAATATCCTTAAAGACAAAGAAGGTGATATCGAAATTCCCACGCGCTATGAGTCAGAGTTTGCAGGTTTACAAGTGCGTCAAGACTACCGCGTAATAAATCTTTGGGAAGTCGATGTGGAAATAGCTTTTCAACAACCCGTGCTATCTTTGCTTCCCTTTGTACCAATCCTCAAGGGAGGCGCCGAAGAAACCACCATACAACAAGCTTTGCAAATTCTCCGCGCAGACGAGCAATTGAATCAGTTAGAAACCGTTCTAGCATTTTTTGCTAGCTTCGTATTAGACAGTGCATTAGTTCAGCAAATCATGAGGTGGGATATGGCAGTGTTAAACGAATCTCCCTGGTATCAGCAAATTTTGAGAGAAGGAGAAGCACGAGGAGAAGCACGAGGTGAGGAACGAGGACGGCGAGAGGAGAAGCTGTCGAGTATTGAAATGGGTTTGGAAGTAAAATTTGGCACTGAAGGGTTACAGTTGATGCCAGAAATCGCTCGAATTTCCAATTTACAGCGATTAAAAGCAATTCAACGAGCTATCCTAACGGTAAATACTCTAGATGAATTACGGCAACTCATCTGACATACCCAGATGACGCCATCGCCTTTACTCACCTTCCTCACCAACCAAAGCAGCAAAATGCCGCACAGCCCGCACTAAATCATCTGGTGTACCAATATCAAGGTAAGTACCATCGGCAAATACTTCTGCTTCCACGTGAAAACCTTTATTAATCGCAGCTTGAATCACATCGCCAATCGGTATTTCTGGTTGCAGCGATAGGTTACTATTTACCGGAAGAGTCATAAGATACTCGTGCAAAAACAGTGTGAAAGCAGGTGTCCAAACTGCAATACCCCACATGTATCGCAAATCTGACTGGGGAGGTTTTTCAATTATCAGCCGTACTTTACCTTGATCGTCAAAGTCAACCATACCTGCTTTGTGAGGTTTATCAGTCGGGAATAATCCTAAGACGACATCAGCGTTACTAACTTCAAGGCGTGTCAAGATTCGTACGTAGGCATCTTTAGGTTGAAATAAAATATCAGGAAAACCCAAGGCTATGATCGCATCTTGGACAAAAGGATAAGCCTGATCTAAGGTGAAAGGCACACCATAAGACAAGCCCATAATGAGATAGCCCAAACTCATGGAAAGCATCGTGCCATCTCCAAAATATGCTGGTATATCCCACTTTCCAGAACGCAGTATAAAATATGCTTTATCAATGCCTGCTAGTTGCATTTTTTCTAGCAGATATTGAGAAACAACCTTCGGACGCCAGTTAGATTTAACACCAAAATCTTGAAAACCAATCGGATATAACTCTTTGCTAAGTGGTAAAGGAGAAATCCGGGTTGCTTGTCCACCAGCAGGTAGCAGTCCGATGATTTGGCGTTTTGTCATAGGTAATGAAAAATAAATAATTAAAAATTCTCTCTGCTATATTTGGTATATATTTTAACTACTTATAAGCTGAATAACTAATGACTAAATAAAAAATATCCCCCTTCCTAAAAAGTCCATTTGTCAGCAGCGACAAACAAAAAGGAGGGGGTTGTTAGGTTTTATAATGTTAGAAATACTACTTAACAGAAACAGCATCCACATCAATTGTATTCGCGCTGGAGGTAGAATCCTGGGTAGTAGTATTAGTGGCTTGAGGGTCAACCTGACCTTTACGCGTTTTAAAGCCTTCAATCATTAGCCCAGACACCTCAGTAACTAGCAATGTCATCAGAAAGACATCATCAATTTCTCCTACAATCGGAATGAAGTCCGGAACAACATCAATTGGGCTGACAAAATAAAGCAGTGTTCCTAAAATTACCCACCAGCGGTACTTAGGGTTACGAAGTACATTGCGGTACCAAGTATAAAGTGATTGGATCGGATTCATAGATTTTTACCTTCAGTTACCTTTAATTTTGGCAAATAATGACCTACACTTCCTGTGGGAATAACCGCCCTAGTTGGTCTGGAAGATGCTACTCGTAAGTTATTGCACTCATCTCAACTCTTGAATGGTAAACAATTATGATAGTTGTGCTTTAATCTCTAAAATAATCGGTGCTTCAGGACAATTGTACTACAAATGAAAGGAGGAAACTTACAACAGTGGATATCCTAGACTTGTTTAAGAAGGGCGGACCAGCAATGTGGCCATTGCTTGCTCTGTCGATTTTATCTTTAAGTGTGATTTTTGAGCGTTTGTGGTTCTGGTTACGAATTTTAAGCCAGGAAAAGGAGATAGTTAATCGTGTTTTGGATGCAGCTCGTGTTGATTGGATGTCGGCTGCTGATATTGCAAGACTTGCAACAAAGCAGCCCATCGGACGGTTTCTCTATGCACCTCTAAGTCTTCCCAAAAGCGATCTAGAAAGTTTCCGACTGGCGTTAGAAGCAACAGCAGAAGATGAATTGGCTGGAATGCGACGCGGCGAAAAACTCCTAGAAACTGTGATTGCTCTTGCACCTTTGTTAGGATTGTTAGGTACGGTTTTAGGGTTAATCCAATCTTTACGCTCTATTCGCATTGGTGATCTAGGAACCGAATCTACAGCCGGAGTTACCACTGGTATTGGAGAATCTTTGATTAGTACGGCAACAGGACTTATTGTTGCGATCGTTACTTTGGCATTCTACCGCTTATTTCAAGGCATAGTCGTTAACCAAGTGAAAATTTTTCGCAGGGCAGGCAATGATATGGAGTTGCTGTATCTCCAGTCTCCACCTGACTACACAAAGATGAGATCTGAAAATATAATACCACCTGTAACAATCATAGGGGATTCCATACCAGATAAGCTCAATTCTCCTCGAAAAAGAGGTAAATCCAAGTTTTCTGAAACACCTGAACCCTCCTCAGAGTCTGATTTGTCGGAACCAAAAGATAGTTAACAAAAAAAGCCCCAAACTCAGGTAGAAGAGCAAGAAAATGAAAATTAACCTACAGACTCCAGTAGAAGACGTCCAAATTCAAATCATTCCCTTAATAGATGTCGTTTTTTGTATATTGACATTTTTTCTTTTGGCAGCTTTGCAATTCACTCGCCAAGAGGAAATTAGTATAAATTTACCGAAATCAACTACCAGTACGCCATCTATTACTAATAAACCTAATGCAAATACACTTAGTGCAACAGCTCAACGGCAAATATTAACTTTGACGATCGATGCTATAGGGCAAACTTACGTAGAGAATGACTCAGTTAAACGGGAACAGATCAAAGAAACT
Organism: Brasilonema octagenarum UFV-OR1; assembly: GCF_963888615.1. NCBI lineage: Bacteria > Bacillati > Cyanobacteriota > Cyanophyceae > Nostocales > Scytonemataceae > Brasilonema > Brasilonema octagenarum. The sequence goes on from NZ_CAWPKW010000201.1 coordinate 12,890, forward strand.
TTTAAGAGCCACCTGCAACAAACTCCCAACGCTATTTTAGCTTTGAAAGTCAGTCAAACTGCGACATACAATGATGTTATATCAATGATAGACTTGTGGCGACAAGTGGGAGGCGATCGCATATCTTTTGTCACAACACCATCTTTCTCTAATCAACCGACAACTTCGCCTCTACCCTCGTCTGGTTCTGCGCCAGCAATACCATCTCTACCCAACACTTCACCCATCACTCCCATCAATCCACAAACTAACCCCTACTTCAATCTTCCCACAATACCCAATCCATCTCAAATTAACCAAGGTGTTAGCCCAGTTAATCCAGGAACTTCTCCTGTATTACCTAAAGTACCAACAGCGCCTTCCGGACAAACCAATCCTACTCCGAAAAGGTAATGAGGATGAGGGGGAAGTATTTTCTCTTCCTGCTTCCCCTGCACAAGATGGTTTGTTGTTGCTAAAACCTAAACATATAGAAAATAAATTTTAGTAAGTCTTTCGATTATTAATAGCTTTATATACAAACTACTACGTTTCTAAAGTAAGGGATAAACGAGCATCAATGATGAATTGTGAATCAGAGGTCTAGCTTCATAATTCATCATTATGCGTTTTATAGTTACAACTTATAACTATTCGTTAGCTTTTGGCGGAGCGACTTTGGTATTTGATTGTTGAGCACGCTGTTCCCGCTTTTTTCGGTCGGCTAAAACCATATCTGACATCGCTGTCAAAGCTTGTGACATCTTCTCTATATTAGAATAATAAATCTCTAAATCTTTGTTGAGTTTGTCATCAGAGATCTTCAAGCCATTGGCTATTGTTTTTAGTGCTTCGTTGCGTTTCTTTTCGTCCTTCACTAACTCTGGCTCTGAGTATTCTAATAAAGAGAATAAACCGATCGCGAACAAGCGGCTGTATTTAAATTTTGGATTGTTCGCTATTGCTTGTAAAGAGCCTTGAAAGTCAGCATCTCGATTGAGAGGAGTTTGTTGGCTTAACCACGCAGTGAGTTCTGAAGCGCTTATGCTTGTCGCCAATGCTTGTAAACGTTGAGCATCATGTTTGTAGCGTTGTGGATCTTCTTCTACAGATCGAAGGAGCGCATTAAAAATAGACTCCTTATCCCGTTCTGGCTGATAGCCTTCCATGAAGCGGTCAAAAGCAGTGATGACGCCCAAGGCATAAATAGGATCGTAGCTACAATCAACTTTTACTGACAGTAGGTGCATTTCCACCATTAATTCTTCCACAACCCGACGATAAATAGTGTTTATCGGACGGGTATGAAGGTTGTAGAAAGTTCGCTTAGTATCAGATACGGTACGGAGGTTATTCACAAAGCAAATATCAAGGGCGACGTAGTATTATTCTCTCGCTTTAATGGCACTTTGCCAAGTTTCAGTTTTAAGCGCGAAAACTGTAGTGCCAAAATTACTTTTATGGTGTGCAATTCTTTGAGCACAGAAGATGTAAGCTGTGATTATAACAACAATTCACCACATTGCACAACCAAATTGCTTGCATGGAATCGTGAATATGACACCTATGACTTTTCCAGCACAACTACTTACCGTAGCTAATTATCTCTCTGGTGAATTTGATAATCGAGAACAAGCTGTTGCAGAGCCGGCTTGGTACGTTCACCTTCGTCTGTGGCACAGACTTGTCCCTCTTTTTTCAGAAGACAGCGTTACCATATTTGCTGAACAAGCCAATATTGTCAACCTAGAGCGACCCTACCGCCAGCGCATTATGCGGATTTTGCAAGGAAGTGAGCCTGATGTAGCTCTAAAAATCCAGTATTATATGATCAAAGACCCAAGTACTTTGATTGGTGCTGGTCAAAATCCTGCTTTACTCAACACATTGACACCCAATCATTTAGAGTTACTACCGGGCTGTGTGCTTAACCTTACCCAGCAGTTATTAGCCCCCAATAGTTATAAGTTCAACGCTACCCCACCTCCAGACACTCCTTGCTGCTTTAGTGTCGGTGGTAATATCGTGCAAGTTTCCTTAGGCTTTGAGGTCACTGATGATAAATTTCTCAGCTACGACAAAGGAATTGATCCCACCACTGGAAAAGCCACTTGGGGAGCACTTTTAGGTCCCTACTGCTATACAAAGAGAGAACAGTACTGAGTTGTAACGTGAAAATTCTTCTGTTGCTCATACCAAGTTGCATTCAGAAATAGCATCTAGAAATAGGGGGATGGTAATGCGTGAATTATCTGATCTCCACGCCAGGTGCTACCCTATGGCGCTCCGCCACGCCTGACGGCTATCGGGAAGCCTTCTGGCGGGCGTCTACAAGTCGGGAAACCCGGACGTCCTTCGGGGAGAACCTCCGGTTCGGCTGCGCGCTCCCCAACGCACTGGCTCCAGTAGATGCTATGGGGGCTTTTGACTACTACACCTCTCCAAAAATGGCTATGAAACCAATACCCCGCGCTTGTACTAAAAATCATTTTTGGAGAGGTCTACTCACCGAACAGCCAAAATCCGTGTGGTGAGTAAGTGCACTGCTTCTTAATCCAAGCTACTACCTTTGAATGCAACTCAGTACTAGCTAGCAATATTAGCTAGCAATACTATCAGATTCACTTTCTAAAGCCTCCTGTTCTGTTTCAAATATTTCAAAAACTGTATCCATCATGGTGACTTCAAACACCAATTTTGCTTCTGGATGTACATTACAAATGCGAAAACTGCCCTTAACTTTATCAGCATCGCGCATTCCAGCGACTAAAGAGGTCAGACCGGAACTATCTATGAAATTGATTTGACCGAGATTCACTACAAGATGACGACTGAGTTTAGAAATACACTCTTGCAACTTCAGACGAAATTGCCAAGCAGTAGTAATATCCAAGCGACCAGTCGGTGTTAAAACGGTAACAGTTTTCCCCTCTTGGGTAGTATAAGTTTTTTGATCTATGTAATATATCACTGAACTTTCCCTTGACACTCCTCTATAAAGAGACTACGGTATAGTTTCCTCTTCACAGGATAAAAGCCAAAACCCTTGTTTTTGCGACTCTTCTCCTCGTTTTTACTACTGGAATAAGTTCCAGACTGAGTGAGGAACCCAAACCTGCGACAAGTTTATCGATGCTGTAGCTTATGATTTAAAAGCTACAACATCAACTGTCATATTTATTGCTAAGTGCTTCTCTTTAGTAGTCTAACTCACTAAAGAAGTAGTGAGTGCTGAATACTGAGTGTAGAATTTTCGTATTTAGCTTCTCAAGGGAATTTGGAGTTGCAGATGATTAATACTTCACTTCTTGGAACTCATGATTTCGGACTACTCGGTATCCAGTTTACCCAGTCTTGAGGTTTGAGGAAGATTTCGTACAACTCGGCTTCAGGAGAGTTTGGTTCAGGTTGATAACCGTATTCCCAGCGGACCAAGGGTGGTAGAGACATCAGAATTGACTCAGTGCGTCCGTTGGTTTGCAATCCAAAAATCGTCCCTCGGTCATACACCAAGTTGAATTCTACATACCTTCCCCGGCGATACAGTTGAAAATTTCGTTCGCGATCGCCATATTCCATTTTGTGTCGCTTTTCAACAATTGGTACATAAGCTGGTAAAAAGGCGTAACCACATTCTTGTGCAAAAGCAAACAGTTCTTCCCAACTGCGTGGTTCTAGTGTACCGACTTGGTTACTGTAACTAGCTGCAGGACCATCATTCTCAGGACCGCGATACAAGGAACCCCGACCTTCTTGGTAATCAAAAAACAGTCCGCCAACACCCCGCGTTTCTCCACGGTGTTTTAAGTAGAAGTATTCATCACACCAGCGCTTAAACACCGGGTAATATTCTGGGTGATGAGCATCACACGCTTGCTTTAGTGTTTTATGGAAATGGACTGCATCTTCGGCAAAGGGGTAATAAGGCGTTAAATCTACACCGCCACCGAACCACCACACTGGACCGGCCTCAAAGTAGCGATAATTGAGGTGAACAGTTGGTACATACGGACTACGTGGATGTAACACCATTGAGGTGCCTGTGGCATAAAAACCGTGCCCTGCTGCCTCTGGGCGCTGGGCTAAAATTGAAGGTGGTAGATGAGAACCCCAAACTTCCGAAAAACCGACCCCAGCTTGCTCAAATATTGCACCCTCACGTAGAATGCGCGATCGCCCTCCGCCTCCTTCTGGGCGTTCCCACGTATCTTCTTGAAATTTCCCTACACCATCCAGTTCTGCCAACGTTTGAGTGATTTTGTCTTGCAATTGTTTCATGAACTGACTAACTCTGGCTTTGGCGTCAGCTGGTAGAGTTTGAGTAGATTCTGCCCGCATTGTTGGAGTTTGGGAGTTGATGACCATAGACTCAAGAACCATTTATTACAATTTTGGTAAAAGCAAGAATTTTTCAACTGAAAATTTCTGAGCAACTGACACCAGAAAGCAGGCTAAAATTGCCCAATAAAAATATAGTCAAGCATTAATCACAACTGACGCACCTGACTACAGATAGTTATTTTCCCTCAAATGGGTGTGTACTTGTGCTTTTATTGATTTTTTTCAAGTTGTTTATGTTTATGTAAAGTTTTAGGATGGACACAACACTCTGGCAAATAAGTCTATAAGCACTTTTTATCTAGGAAATTTCAACTTCTGTCCAAAGAATAATTTCTGACCACATTAGCAGGGGGCGCTGATTGATATATATAAGGAAAGTTGTTTTTCGCCCAGAGGATTTCTGATCTGGCCGTCACTAACCAAGTAGTTTCACAAGAGCACTATGTTAATTTTTTTTTTGCTGCCCAAATTAACACGCTAGAGTGATAATCGAGTTATGAGCCAGGATTTGAAAATAATGCACGATGGATTTTCGATGAGCAGAGACTTCCCCGAAAGGCGAACGTATATTAATGTCCCCGGACTCAAAGAGCGTATTTGTTAATCAAAGTTAATGAAAAAGTCTGAGTTACACTTCACTCATCAAATTAGCATATATATGAAATGGCGACTTACTATGCTGAGGACAATTTTGAAAAAATTTAATGCAAGGGCTGAAGGCAAATGCTGACCATGCCAGAGTTTCCAAAAAGGTGTAGCGAGGAGAAATAGGAAAATGGGATCTTGGTTATCCAAATTCGTCCAGCGCAAACGTCGTCGGTTTTGCCTTTCTCTAGTGCGGACTTACCAAGAAATCAGTTCTGCTTCTGTGGATGAACTTTGGCAAAAAGTGGTTGATATAGCAGATGTTTCTTGGCATCCATTATTCAAAAGCACTAACGTTCCATATGGATTAGTACCCAAACCTGGACTCATCTATCAAGCGGTTACACGCTTGTCGCCAATTCCGATTCGCATTTTTGTAGAACGCGTCAATCCTAGGGAATTACTGAGTGTCAGAGTACTAGCAATTCCAGGTGTAGAAGAACGGGTGACTTATAAAGTAGAATCTACAGTCTGTGGCACTTGTTTGTCATATTCTGTAACGTTACGTGGTTGGTTGTCGCCCTTAATCTGGTCTTTTTCTCGTCCTTACGCAGATCGCGTAGCACGAGCCTTAGTCCAAGCAGTTGAGGAAGCAACATTACAAGCGGTATCCAGAAAACGAAAATCTCTCAAGGATGGTTGTTTTGATTGTTAGTCATGAGTCATGAGTCATTAGTCATTAGTCATGAGTAAAAGAACGACTGAGTTTGGACTCACCGACTACAGATTACTGCCTATTGACTTAAGACTGTGAAAAATTAAGAGTCACTAAAAGTTAAGATTCTAGTAGATAACAAAACGTTTTGTTAAAAATTATTGCAATCGAAAGACTAAAAACATTATGTATGATGTCCTTGATACTCGTTCAGTCCTAAAAGTGTTGCAACCAGTGCAAGACCCAGAACTTCGCAAAAGTCTGGTAGATCTCAACATGATTCGCAACGTCAAAATTGAGGGAGGCAAGGTTAGCTTTACCTTAGTGTTGACAACACCTGCCTGTCCTTTGCGTGAATTTATTGTGGAAGATTGCCAAAAAGCTGTGAAACAGCTTCCAGGAGTCAAAGAAGTATCTGTAGAAGTTACAGCCGAAACACCGCAACAGAAAACTTTAAGCGATCGCACTGGTATTGCTGGAGTTAAGAATATCATTGCAGTTTCCAGTGGCAAAGGAGGCGTTGGCAAAAGTACGGTTGCTGTAAATGTCGCAGTTGCTTTGGCTCAAACAGGGGCGAAGGTTGGTTTACTAGATGCTGATATCTATGGTCCTAACGATCCCACTATGCTAGGACTGGGTGAAGCCGAGATGGTAGTGCGTTCAACAGACAAAGGCGAAATTCTGGAACCTGCTTTCAATTACGGCGTCAAATTAGTCTCAATGGGGTTTTTAATCGACCGGGATCAGCCAGTCATTTGGCGTGGACCAATGCTTAATGGAGTGATTCGCCAGTTTCTCTACCAAGTGGAATGGGGAGAAATAGACTATCTGATTGTGGATATGCCACCTGGAACAGGCGATGCTCAACTCACATTAGCCCAAGCAGTGCCAATGGTGGGAGCAGTTATTGTCACCACACCCCAAAATGTAGCACTGCTCGATTCTCGAAAGGGCTTGCGAATGTTCCAGCAGATGAATGTGCCCATCATAGGAATAGTAGAAAATATGAGCTATTTTATTCCACCAGATATGCCAGATAAGCAGTATGACATTTTTGGTTCCGGCGGTGGTTCCAAGACAGCCGCTGAGTTAGGAGTGCCATTGCTGGGGTGCGTACCACTGGAGATTTCTACTAGAATTGGTGGTGACAAAGGTGTACCAGTGGTTGTTGCTGAACCAGAATCGCCTAGTGCCCAAGCATTAAAGGCGATCGCCCTGACAATTGCTGGCAAAGTATCAGTTGCTGCTTTGACATAACTTGACAAAAAATTCAAATTTTTGCCTGGTTGGAGTTGCTCAGTCTAGAATACAGATTTTAGGTTATTTTAATTTAAAATCTCATACTTAAAGTGTAAACGCATACAATGTTGGCAAAACGTTCGCTTCCCAGAGTTAGTTGGAAGTTCTGGGTCAAACCTTGGCATCAAGTAGATTTATTGTTATTTTGTTTACCAATTGCTCTCACCATATTTGGCGGTATCATGATCCGCAGTACGGAGTTGAATCAGGGACTCACTGATTGGTGGTGGCACTGGCTCATGGGAGGCATTGGCTTAATTATTGCCCTATTTATTGCTAGAAGCCGTTACGAAAATTTGATTCACTTGCACTGGATCACTTACGGCATCACCAACTTTAGCCTGATTGCTGTGATGGTAGTTGGTCAAAGTGCTAAAGGAGCACAACGGTGGATTAACATTGCTGGTATTGCGGTACAACCTTCAGAATTTGCCAAACTAGGATTAATTATTACCCTAGCAGCACTGTTACACAAGCGCACTGCTTCTAATCTTGATAATGTCTTCAGGGCTTTAGCAATCACCGCTGTGCCTTGGGGATTGGTCTTCTTACAGCCAGATTTGGCAACATCATTGGTTTTTGGTTCGATTGTCTTGGGAATGTTGTATTGGGCAAATGCCCATCCTGGCTGGTTAATACTACTAATCTCTCCGATTATTGCAGGGATTTTGTTCAGCATATCTTGGCCGTTATCTGAACAACCGATAGTTTTGTTTAATCAACTATCCCTCACAGCCTTAGGGTTAATCTGGTCAGCTACTATGGGACTGGTTGGATTTTTAACTCTGCCTAGGAAACAAAACGTCATCGGCGGTATAGGCGCGATCGCTCTTAACCTTTTGGGTGGTGAATTAGGTATCTTTGCCTGGAATCATGTTTTGAAGGAGTATCAAAAAAACCGACTGACTGTATTCATGAATCCTGAACACGATCCTCTAAACGCGGGATATCACCTTATTCAATCGCGCATTGCCATTGGTGCTGGTGAATGGTGGGGATGGGGTCTTTTCAAAGGTCCTATGACTCAATTAAATTTTGTCCCAGAACAGCATACAGACTTTATCTTCTCCGCTGTAGGTGAAGAATTTGGTTTTATTGGCTGTCTAGTCGTATTGGTTATCTTCTGCTTCATTTGTCAGCGGCTATTACATGTTGCCCAAACTGCCAAAGATAACTTTGGCTCTTTGGTCGCTGCAGGCGTTTTGTCTATGATTGTGTTTCAGATGATTGTTAACATTGGTATGACCGTTGGTTTAGCACCAGTAGCAGGGATTCCCCTTCCTTGGATGAGTTATGGTCGTTCAGCAATGCTAACAAACTTCATTGCCTTGGGGCTGGTAGAATCGGTCGCAAATTTTCGACAACGGCAGAAGTATTAGTTGTTGAAACTCAGCCGAAAGCAGCGACTGTCTGTCCCACTTCTTGTAGGAGTGGGTTTTATTAACCCAAATTATAGTGGTTAATCAATAGCATGAGTAAATAGTACTAATACAAACCTAGCTTAAGAAAGATTAAGCTATTAACAGGAAACAACCAAGGGAAAAGATGATGATCTTACCAGGAGCAACTGTTCGCGTCAAAAATCCACAAGACACCTACTATCGTTTTGAAGGACTTGTGCAACGCCTGAGTGATGGCAAAGTTGCTGTCCTGTTTGAAGGTGGAAACTGGGATAAACTCGTTACCTTTCGCCTCTCGGAATTAGAAGTTGTAGAAACCACAGCAGGACGTAAGAAAGCGAAATAGTCATTAGTCGTTAGTCATTAGTCATTAGTTAAACAACCTTGCACCTGTTAGTCAGGAGGAGGTAGCGCTATGGGGAGCCAGCGCCCTTCGGGTATCTCCTGCCCAGACGCTACCTTGTAACTCCCAAAGGGACACACTTGCGCTTACGCAGTCGCCTTTGTCGGGAGACAAGGACTTCGCCGTGCTGTCTTACCGTGCACAGGTTCGCTCCGTTGAGGCGACTGGTATCGGGTTTCGCGACTTGTGGACGCCCTCTAGGTAGCTTCGTGTAACGTGGCGACTGTCGCCTCCTGGCTAAGGGCTTTGTTAAGCTAAGTGAATTTTTGATTGAGTGGTCAACAACACACTGGCGCTTTGTTGACCTTACTAATTGCCTTCTGACTTGTGATCCCTTGGGGGTTCGCCAGTCGCTCATGGGGAGCCAGTACTGTTCAAAGCAGCGTGGCACTTTGTGCCATAGTCCTGGTTTCCCTCTCCTGACCCAGACGCTACTTTGAACACGCTTGTTCTGGCGTTGGAAACCCCCAACCCCAAGACCGCCCTGGCTCACTTCTGGCTTGGGAATTGGTAAATTCTTCTTTTTGAATTGCTTATGCGCCTTCCTTTACCACAGTTTGATAGAAGCGATCGCCATCCGAATCATATCGCGGAGGTTATCGAAACTTCTAGTTGCGAATTTTTAGCTCAGTGTTTGGAACCCGACGATTTGAGCTTTCCCTCTATGCCGAGCTTTGGCAGCTGGGTACGTTCAGTTGATGAGGAGTCAGGCAATCAAATTTATGCTGTGGTGTATTCTGCAACAACTATGCCTGTGGATTCCGTACATCGGGCAGTTGCTCTAGGATTGTCACTGCAGGACTTGCGAGAGGAACAACCCCAGATATTTGCTATGCTAAAAACAGAGTTTCGTGCTGCAATTGTAGGATTTGAGCAATCACCAGATGCTCATGTTTCAAATACTAGGGTATTTCAGTATCTGCCTCCTCGTCCCCCACAAGTTCATCAAGCGGTTTTCCGATGTGAAAGCGAAGCAATTATTAAGTTTACCGAAGAATTAGATTTTTTGCGAACACTACTTTCTATCAATGGTGCTCCTGTAGAATCTTTAACTGCAGCTGCCATTCGAGAGGTTTATCAGTTACGCAAAGCTGATCGACAATGGATAATCAAAGCCGGACGTACCTTGAGCGTATTGCTTAAAGATGACTACGATCGCTTACGGTTCATATTGAGCCAGATCCATCCATAGATAGTTAGTTCTTAGATCATCGTTTTGGTAGTCTAGCTAAGGTTTTTTGATTTTTTCATTAGGGTGACTTTTGCAATTGAATAGATTCAGCGATTACGCTTAAGTAATCAAAGTTTCACTATGCCCACTTCTGCGTCCTACCTATGGAACTCATCTTACAAGTTCTTGCGTTGGAACCAACTTCCCAAATTTTCGCCAAGGAACCAATCGTTCCCTTTGCGATTTTACTGGTAGTTATTTTAGTCGTGCCTATCCTGTTTGAGCGGTTGCAACTACCAGGATTAGTAGGTTTGCTAGTTTCCGGAGTCGTGCTTGGTCCTTACGGCTGGAATTTATTACACACAGAATCAGCGATGATGCCTGTGCTATCAAACATTGGGTTAGTTTACTTAATGTTTGTCGCAGGCTTAGAAATAGATATACAGCAGTTTCGTCGCACAAAAAATCAATCGTTGGGATTTGGCAGCTTGAGCTTTTTGGTTCCTTTAGTCGTGGGAACTTTTATTGGGCGGTTTTTTGACTTTGAGTGGAATTCGTCAATATTAATTGGCTCTTTGTTCGCATCTCATACCCTTTTGGCATATCCCATTCTTAGTCGTTTGGGTGTAGTCAATAATGAAGCCATAAGTGTTTCTATTGGGGCTAGTATTGTTACTGATCTTGCTGCCTTGTTAGTGTTAGCCATCTGTGTAGCAATCAAAGATGGATCATTCAGCTTTGGGCGGCTGATGACATTAATAACTTTATTAACACTCTACTCAATTGTCGTTTTAGTAGGTTTTGATTGGGCAGGTAAACAATTTTTTCGCCGTTCTGGTGATGAAGAGGGCAATCAGTTTTTGTTTGTGTTACTCTGTGTTTTTCTTGCTACTGTGGGAGCACAATTGATTGGAGTAGAAAAAATTGTTGGAGCCTTTTTAGCAGGGTTGGCTGTTAATGAAACTGTGGGAGAAGGTCCAGTTAAAGAAAAGGTCGTGTTTGTTGGGAGTGTATTGTTTATTCCCATCTTCTTTGTTAACGTTGGCTTGCTCGTTAATGTGCCTGCCTTTTTACAAAGCATTGATACCCTTGAGCTAACATTTTTTATTATTATCGGTTTAGTAGCAAGCAAATTTATCGCTGCTTATTTGGTAAAACTTATTTATCGCTACAACTGGCAAGAAACGCTTACAATGTGGTCGCTGTCTGTACCTCAAGTGGGTGCAACGTTAGGAGCAACCATTATGGGATATCAAGCTAAGCTGCTTGATGATAGGATATTGAGTAGCGTTATCGTCCTTATGCTCATCACTTCAACCTTGGGACTATTCATAACCAGTCGAGTCGCTGTAGGTTTGACGAACTCAGGAATGAAAGACATAGGGACTGTCAATCTGACTTACCAGAACCAAGAAGAAAACGATAGCTCATACAGTATAGTAGTTCCTGTCCACAATCCCCAAACACAACAGCACCTGATTGAAATGGCGGCGCTATTGGCACGACAGTCTCATGGCAGAATTATACCACTAGCGATCGCAACCGCTTTTGCTCATATGGATGCACCCCAATTAGACGCTTCTGTGCAAAGAAGTCACCGCTTACTGGCAAAAGCCACCGCACTGAGTAAAGTCTTGGGAGTCGAAGCAGAACCATTGCTAAGAATTGACGATGCTTTTGCCCAAGGAATTAGTAGGGCTTCGCGAGAACAAAAAGCTAGTTTGATTATCATGGGTTGGGGTAAACGTACTGGATTCAAAGCACGTTTATTTGGTAATGTAATTGATAACGTTTTGTGGGCATCCCATTGTCCAGTAGCAGTCACACGTCTGGTAGAATCACCAAAAAAATTTCAGCGCATCTTGGTACCACTGGAAAATTTGATGACACCTTCATTGCAGCCTGTAAAATTTGCACAGATTTTAGCAGATGCAAATCAAGCCCAAGTTACCGTATTAAATGTCTGCGAACGACGTACTAGTTCAAGTAAGATTGCTTGGAGGCGATCGCAATTATCTCTACTGATTTCTAGATTAGCACTGCAAAATCCACCAGAAATCCAAATCATACCTCATGAGAATACTGCTCAAGCGATTTTGCAAGCAGCACGATTATATGACTTAGTTGTATTACCTTTTATACGTAATCGCACTGTTCCAGGAGGATTAGCTATTAGCGATGTCACAACTCAATTAGCTAAGCAACTCACCTGTTCAATTGTTATGCTAGGAGAACCTCAACGTACTCAAGATATTATTGTACAAACTGAAGTCACTAGTAGTACCACAGCTGCTATGTCAGAAGGAATTGTGTAATTCAACATGGTTATATAGGACTGGTTTGGTTTATGAACAAACTCGTTGAGGTAGAGAACTCTTAACGCTTAACACAAACTGTACTGACTTGCGTTCAAAAATCTGCGGAGGAATCGTATATGTCGATAGAGTTCAGTTAATCAGAAGAGTTTTTTTAAACTTTTGAGTGTGATCCTTAAAGAACCCCTTAAAAATCGTCGGTTTCACCTAGATATGTATAAAACTGATAGATATTATATTTTTTTCTCTATCATATAGCAACTTGGTATTAATTCAAAGAACGAAAACTTCAGCAAGCCCCATAACCTATAAAACTTACTTTTCCTACTTTTCCCGCCTATTCACAATACTGGAAAATGAAACGAAAAAGTTTTCCTCTTCTATGAGCAACAACGCAGAACACAAAACTCAGAATCCAATACGGTTCAGTTAAGAAATTTATCTGTTGATACCAAGTTTCATTCATACAGGTAATCTTCTTTTTTCTTCCTTAGCGCTCTGTGCGCGAAGGCGCACGCACTCGCGTTCGCGTCTATGTCCTATGGACACGTTAGCGTTCGCAAAGCGTGTCGCTTTGCGAACGCTAACGTGGTTCGTTTATGAAATTATCTCTTTGAACGCAACTTAGTATGAGGTAGGTAGAGGAAGTAGAGGGAGTCAAATGTATCAGGATTTTTGTGAAAGGGTATTAATTGAAAAATTGAGGAATCAAAGACTGTGGACATGAGCATAGATTATAACCTCTCCACTCAGTTGTACAGAATTCACACGCTATATAAGGTAAAGCTTGTTTTAGTTAGCTGATTTAGTTCTTTTATGGTTAAAATTTAACCGGCTTTACGTAAGTAAAAACTTTGAATATCTACGAAAAACTTTATATTTTTAAAGATTCGGTGAAATATTGCGAAACAGCTTACATTTTTGCGATGATTTTGCTATTTTTCTAGTGTAAACCAAGGTATTTGTGACTTACAATCAAAAAAATTGAAGCAAAAAGATGCAAAGATAACAAAAATGCATTTCTGGGTAAACTGCTAAGTTTAACAAAACCTTATCAATGAGACACTAGTAGTGTACTTTGGTTTCAAGGCTGGGTCATCTGAAGACAAGCGCAATCACTACTGCAAATATCTGTAAGTAATTGGGGAACTATGAGAATTTTGGTAACGGGCGGTGCTGGGTTTATTGGCTCCCATCTAATCGACCGATTAATAGCTGGTGGGCACGATATCCTTTGCTTGGATAACTTTTACACAGGGCACAAAGGGAACATACTCAAATGGTTAGATCATCCTTCCTTTGAAATGATCCGCCATGACATTACTGAACCGATTCGCTTGGAAGTTGATCAAATTTACCATCTGGCTTGTCCAGCCTCCCCAGTACATTACCAGTACAACCCCGTGAAAACAGTCAAAACTAACGTTATGGGGACGTTAAATATGCTGGGGTTGGCTAAACGTGTGAAGGCACGGTTTTTGTTGGCTTCTACGAGTGAAGTCTACGGTGATCCAGAAATTCATCCTCAAAGCGAAGAATACTGGGGTAACGTTAATCCTATTGGAATTCGCTCATGTTATGACGAAGGCAAAAGAATTGCTGAGACTTTGACATTTGATTATTACAGACAAAATAAAGTCGATGTTCGGGTAGCCCGCATATTTAACACTTATGGGCCTCGAATGCTAGAAAACGATGGTCGAGTTGTCAGCAACTTTGTCGTTCAAGCGTTGCGGGGTATTCCTTTAACCGTTTATGGAGAGGGTTTGCAAACCCGTAGTTTTTGTTACGTATCAGATTTGGTAGACGGACTGATACGACTGATGAATAACGAATACGTTGGTCCTGTCAATTTGGGAAATCCTGATGAGTATACGATTTTAGAATTGGCGAAAGCAGTACAAGATTTGGTGAACCCCGACGCACAGATCAAGTTTGAACCATTACCTTCTGACGATCCACGTCGCCGCCGTCCCGACATTACAAGGGCAAAAACTTGGTTAAATTGGGAACCTAGCATTCCTTTGCAACAGGGGTTAAAGCTGACTATAGAAGATTTCCGCGAGCGTGTGGCGCCCCGTAACTCCTAGCCCTCGAACGAAAGGAAACCCCTTGATGCAACAAGGGCGATATCTCCTGAGTTGTTATTGGGTGAGTTTGATACTCAGGACTTCAAAACGGAAAATATCTTGTAAAAAATTAACCCCTAAAAGTGAGGAATAGCAAAAAATGCGTGTTTGCGTCATCGGTACTGGTTATGTAGGTCTGGTCACAGGTGCATGTTTAGCTCACATCGGGCATGATGTTGTTTGTATAGATAACAACGAAGAGAAAGTCAAAATAATGAAGTCGGGGCAGTCGCCTATCTTTGAACCTGGACTATCAGACATTATGCAATCTGCGATTAATACAGGTAAGATTGAGTTCTCAACAGACTTAGCTGCAGGAGTAGCCCACGGGGAAATTTTATTTATTGCCGTGGGAACACCACCTTTACCAACAGGGGAGAGCGATACCCGCTACGTTGAAGCAGTTGCCCGTGGTATTGGTGCCCATTTAGACGGTGGGTACAAGGTGATTGTGAATAAATCTACAGTGCCCATTGGTTCAGGAGACTGGGTGCGGATGATTGTTTTAGATGGCATTGCCGAACGCCAAAATACACTCATCACCGCAGGTGGAGCGCCAAGCTACGATAACTTAGCTGAGACAACAGCAAAATTTGATGTCGTTAGTAATCCAGAGTTTTTACGGGAAGGGTCGGCGGTGTCTGATACGTTTAATCCTGACCGTATCGTCTTAGGAGGCAACAGTCCCAGAGCGATCGCCATGATGCAAGAACTGTATGCCCCGATTGTTGAGCGCAAATTTGCAGCTGATCCATCTCTACCCCCAGTACCAGTGCTGGTAACAGACTTGAGTTCAGCGGAGATGATTAAATATGCTGCTAATGCTTTTTTGGCAACTAAAATTAGTTTTATAAACGAAGTTGCAAATATTTGCGATCGCGTTGGTGCTGACGTCACTCAAGTGGCAAAAGGTATCGGTTTAGATTCCCGTATTGGTAACAAGTTCTTAAACGCTGGTATTGGTTGGGGTGGTTCTTGCTTCCCCAAAGATGTTTCTGCACTTATTCACACCGCCGATGATTACGGTTACGAGACACAATTGCTCAAAGCTGCTGTGAGTGTCAATGAACGCCAGCGGTTACTTGCTATTGAAAAACTCCAGCAAACCCTGAAAATTCTTAAAGGTAAAACTGTCGGATTGCTAGGTTTAACTTTCAAGCCTGATACCGATGATATGCGGGATGCTCCAGCGCTTAATGTTATTGAACAGTTGAATAGATTGGGAGCAAGAGTTAAGGCATACGATCCAATTGTTTCTCAAACAGGTATGCGTCATGGTCTTTCTGGTGTGCTGGTAGAAACGGATGCTGAAAGACTTGCTGATGGTTGTGACGCCTTGGTGCTTGTGACAGAATGGCAGCAGTTCAAAAACTTGGAATACGCAAAAATGGCACAGTTGATGAGCCACCCTGTGATGATTGACGGTCGTAATTTCCTTGATCCCGAGACGATGATTAGAGCAGGTTTCCAGTACGTAGGTATTGGTCGCTAACTCAACACTTAATTTCTCGTTCCCAGGCTGTGCCTGGGATCGCTATTTTGGAGACTCTGCGTCCAGCAGATGAAGATAAATAAAAATCAGGGATTTTTGGGGATACGCTCAATTTCTGCATAACCACTAAAAATCAGCCGTTCACCCTCTGTTTCTAAACGATTAAGACGCATTTTCACCCCATCCAAATCAAAGCGGTCTAAATCCACCATATTATCTAAAATTTCCACCAGCGCTAGACTCAAGGTTCGTGAGATTTCCTTTTGTGCTTCGCTTACCTCGTTAAGATCAATTTCTGGGTTTTTAAAAGAAATACGTCGTCGCCGTTCGATACCTATAGTTACGGTCATATTCAGGGGTACAAGTTCACCATTGTTTAAATCTGCCTTGGCTAAAATTCGCAATCGGTTTTGAGGCAATAACTTTACTTCGACTTCGGGAAAAGAGACTGGTTGACCGCCAGATAACGCTGTCAGTGCTGGTGTAGTAAGATTTTCTAAGCGCGTTTTCACCAATTCTGCTTTAAAAGATTGGTTGATGCCTGCTTCTAGTAAGGTAACTTGAGCAATAGCCTGAGTCGGTTGCTTTAGGCGCAGCTTACCGCTTAAAACTGAGCTAAAATCAATGGCAACGGCATCAGTTTCTACAAAAAGTTCTTCAGCTGCGAATTGTCTGCGGATAACTAAACCACGACCTTTCATTGTGAAGCTATCGATGCTGCCCTGCAAAAGTTTACTTGAAGGATTGCAGCGAACAGAGACTTCCACTGACTCGCTTTGAGAGAACAAGTGGCGAATCGTTTGGCTCGCGACAGTGTTGAGCATACGCTCGCCCCAGTCACCGCCTTTAGGATCTGTTAAACCAGTAAGTCCGCCTAGCATTCTAGTTTAAGTTTATAGAAGTTCTCTGTACTTTTGTAACAAATTGTGGATGATTAAGCAAGTTTATAAAGATTGAATTGTTAGCGATACGCCCAGGAGTCTCAGCCCTTTGGGCGATCGCCTTCTGGCTCATTCCCCCAGCAGGTCTTTTATTAATGTCAAGCTTCTTGCTCCCTGGTGATCCTGCGCAAGCTGGCTGGTGGTCTTACCCGCCCATTAGTATCCAAAATTTATCGGTCAGTAGCGATCGCCTCCTCTGGAATTCCTTTAGTCAGCATTTTCGTCTGGTTGGATAAGTTGCGGCGATATTTACCGAATTGGCTGCAGCGCTTCCTAACCGATAGGTGGGGGAAGCGCTGATGACGAGCATGGCAAAACGTTGTTTGGTTTCACTGTACTGCGCGAGCGTGCAAAGTATTTTTGCATTTTTACCATAAAGCGTAAATTTTTTTAACTGTCTGCTTAACGATTTACAACTCATAAAATATCTAGCTGTGGAACACAGCTGGATATTTTATTTTTTCTTATCTTCCTTAACTGTCTTATCTGTCCTAATAATTTTTTAACTGTCTGCTTAACTGTCTTATCTGTCCTTTATATCTTCCTTATGTGTATGATATGATGAGCACAAAATAATACATCATAATATACGTAAAAAAACCAGCTACTATACTGCTTTTTGAGTGGTTCTTATCCAGATGAGGCGCTGATTGATCTAATGTGGTGTGTTATTTTTTACGGGTGTTGTCTATGCGCTTCGCCACATCTAACCCAAGTTGCAAACACATAATGGAGATTAAGTATGTCTGTCGCAGCACCTCAAGATTTGTTAGATAGAAAATTCGATGTTTGTTTTACTCACGCCGATATCGACGGTAACGGTTTTTTTGAATGGGAAGATGTACTCGCTCTGGCCACTCGTATTGCTGATTGTCTCGGCGAGCCTAAGGACAGTCCCAAAGGACAAAAACTGTTCCAGACGTTTACAGACTTTTGGACTTATGTACAAGCCAAGATGGATGTCGATAACGATGGCAAAGTGAGTCCAGAGGAGTGGCGCAATGGCTTACGCAATGCATTCGCCAAAGACCCCGAAGCTTATAAAGCAGGCTTCCGTCCCCTCGCGGAAGCGACCTTCAAAGTCTGCGACCGAGATGGTGACGGTTCCCTCGAACAAAGTGAGTTCGCCAAATTTCACGAAGCCTTTGGCTGTAAGTCGGCAAACAGCGAGCTAGCCTTCCAGAAGCTCGACAGTGACGGCGACGGAGAGCTTACGGTCGATGAACTCCTGAGCGCGTGGGAGGAATACTACACCAGCAACGACCCAAATGCGCGAGGCAACTGGCTGTACGGTGACGTTTGGGACGAAACCGTGGTAGTAGGTAGCAAGATAATAAGATAACCGGGAGCGGGGACGCCGTTGCCAGACTGACGCGAAGATCGCTCGTCTTGTCTCGGTCGGCGTCTAAATAAATATTTTTTGACTGTCTTAACTGTCCTTGTATTCTTAATTAAGAGTCTGACATGTTAAAAAATGTAACAACTAATTTCTTTTGAATAGTATAGTTTTTAAGCTGATAGTTTATGAGTTCTGAAATTTTAGATACTTCCATCCCACAGCAAGTGAGTAGTGTTGTAGTTGTTGAGGAGCCAGAAAGGATTTGTGATACAGATCATGGGTATGTTCGAGGCTGGGGTGTAACTGAAGAAACTGTCGGCTCAAAGCACCTTAGTATGGCTCACGGGGTAATTCCTCCAGGAGCAGGTGCAACCCCACACTATCATCCTTTTGAGACTGCGATATACATTATTACAGGAACGTGTAGAGTTTTATTAGGTGTTGAAAATAATAGATTTGTAGATATAAAAGCAGGTGATTTCCTATATATTCCAACTGGTGTCGTGCATTGCCCGGTTAATTCTGGGCAGGAAGTGATGGAATATATCGTTGCCCGAAGTTCGTCACAAGAGATTTGTCTTTATCATGACCAAAAATATAGCTCATCTTAACCTTAGAGACTTCCAAAAAATAAAACATCCCGTTTTATATAATGCTAATCATTAATATAAGCACTGACTAACATAAGAAACATTTCAGCATTATATGGCGATCGCACTGATGTTTGGCGTCCAAGCCGTTGACCTTCGCACACATGTAATTGCTGGTCATTACGATGCACGTGTGTGCCTTTCCCCCGCTACTGTAGAATTATACACGGCAGTTCGCAAGGTCGTTGCACAGCCACCAACTTCCACCCGTCCAT
Source organism: Brasilonema octagenarum UFV-OR1 (assembly GCF_963888615.1). Lineage (NCBI taxonomy): Bacteria > Bacillati > Cyanobacteriota > Cyanophyceae > Nostocales > Scytonemataceae > Brasilonema > Brasilonema octagenarum. The sequence continues at coordinate 31,864 of NZ_CAWPKW010000201.1, forward strand.
ACATTTGGGATGATCATGACCAGTTCTTTGATGAGCATATTGCTCTGATTTCATCTGATATAGCTGCTGGTGGTTTAATTGTGCAAGCGGTTGAAAATATCTTGTCGGGGTAAAAGTAGCTGTAGGAGCCTGCAATAAAAAACGTTCAATATGCAGCTATGACTACGCCACGCAAGCTATCAGATAGGATTGGTGTAAGTACTTAATATTCCCAGGTTTGACTGCAGTTGATATTATTAATAATACTATCTCAATTATTTGACATTCATGTTCAAAAAATGAATATACTAATTGTTCTGGCTGAAGTCGTCTCTTTAATAGTTATTTTCTCTCTATTCAACTTGCTGATTGGAATAATTTTCAGACAGATTACTAAAGTTTCTTGGCTTCAAGGAAGAACTGCGAATATCACCTTTGTGCGCAGAAATATCAGCAGACTTTTGATTTTGATTTGTGTGGTGCTGTGTCTTGCGCTGATTGGTGTGAATGGGATGGTGATTTATCGAGCCGGAAACGTCAAGGAATTCCAACTTAACTTTGTTCGCAGTATTCCCACTCAATTCTGGGTCAATATCTTCACGGCAACCTTGAAAAGTCTGAGCTTACTGATGCTGGTTAAATTCAGCATACCACCCTTACAGCGAGGTATAGACTCGGTCTGCGATTACGCCAAGAGCGCTGATCAAATAAAAGCTAATGATGAGAGTACCGAGGCTTTTTTTAAGGTATTAAAAAGAATTATCACTCATACTATTTGGCTCTCATCTGCTATCTTATGCGCTAAATTTTTTAACCTTCCAGAAGTCGTTCCCAAATATCTTTACATTGCCTTAAAAATCTATATCATCATCACAGTTGGTTTACTCATTGTCAAAGCCGTTGCTACTATCGTTGACACCCTTGATGCTCTTAGTCTTAAATACTCCAGTTCTAACAATCTACTCCGTTTATACGAGCGTTTACGCCATCTAATTCCACTCTTCAAAAAATGTTTGGAATACGTCCTTTATGTCGGCATAGTAAATCTCGTTGTTCCAGAAATAGAGTTTATCGCTTGGCTCGGTACTTATACCCCCAAAATTGTTCAGATTATTGGTGTTTTCTTTCTCAGCAATGTTTTGATTCAAGTCGCCTACTTCATCCTTGATGAATTCTACCTAAGAACTACAGATTCAGATGACTCAAACCGACAGAAACGGCTGACGCTCATTCCCTTAATACGGAGTTTCACCAAATATTTTATCTACTTCACTGCCGGAGTTACCATACTCAAGGTCATTGGCATTGATCCTGCGCCTATCTTAGCAGGTGCAGGGATTGTGGGTATAGCAGTTGGTCTTGGAGCACAAAATCTCATTAATGATGTCGTTTGTGGATTTTTGATTCTGTTTGAAAACTATTACTTGGTGGGTGACTATATCGAAGCTGGGAAAATGGAAGAAAGACCTGTCGAGGGGATTGTGGAGGCGATTGAATTAAGAACAACTCAGATTCGACATCCTGATGGTCAATTACAGATTATTCGTAATGGGGATATTGGATCAATTATCAACTATTCTAAGCAGTATATATATGCAAGAGTGGAAGTTAGCGTTTCCTATGACTCCAATTTAGATCACGTCTACAGAGTCGTTGAGAACATAGGACAAAAGCTAAAGGCAGATGATCACGATGTTCTCGAACCTACGCGAGTCGCTGGAATAGAACATTTTGGGCAGGATAACCTGTTGCTTCTGACACTGACAAAAGTAAAACCAGGAAAACACCTTAATATCCAGCGTGTTCTCCGCAAGATATTAAAAGAAACTTTTAGGCAGGAAGAGATTGAAATTTTTGGTTTTTCCAAGGATTGATAAGTGTAGTTCCCCATGAACTCACCATCTGTATTGCAGTTTGGTCACTATTTTTATCGCCGCTAGCCCCTTTGAGGGGCGCTACGCAAACGCGACGAGGGTGTAAGGGTGTAAGGGTGTAAGGGTTAAGGCGCGAAGGTTTCCAGTGCTTTCCATAACTTTAAACTTCTTCGGAAGTTGAATTGATGGAAACTTAAACTCATCCAACCGCCCTAAACTCGAAATGGTCTTCTAAACTTCTTCGGAAGTTGAATTCATAAAAACATAAAATTAGCTTCTCATGTTTCATCCTCAGCTAAAGTAATCAGTGCATCATCAAAAGTCAAATTTAGTGGCTTATCTAAACTTGGTACTAAGTCAATCCCAAAATTTTGATTTTTATTTTGAGCTAGTGCGCTAATTTTTACACCAAGACACAATTCGTCACGTTCTTGTGCAGCTTTTACACAGTCAGCGAAAGTCAACCTACCAAGTTCTTTGCTTGAGAAGTAAAGCGATATCGGCTTGATATACAGTTCACTCCCGTCTACTGAAAACAAATCCTCATAGATTGACATCACACTAGGCTCTTGAGATACCTGAGCGAGAATTTTAGAAACAAATTGGTTAGTAAGGATAAAGTCTTTAACACCTGCTTTAATGACTAGATCGGTGTCTTGTGAGTCAATTATTTCTGCAATTAATTCGGTGGTGACTTGGTTTTTGGTTTCGGCGGTATATTCTCGGAAAATTTGCCGCAGTTCTAACAAAATGGTGAGGGTTTTAGCATCAATTTCTTCTGAGTTTTCTCCTCTACCTGCCAAAATTGAGATGCTGTTATATTCATACGGTTTGAGGCGAAGAAGCTGCTCAACTGAGTCTAGATTAACTTGCAGAGCATCCATCTTAATGTCTGAGTAACTTTCGGCAATAATATCAAATTCAGCTTTCACTTGTGATGTTAAATCTTGTACCACCAGATTAACCTCGGAACCTGAAATTAGATATTTAGCATATTCACTTAGGGTAATAGGAGTTTTGCCATTCCAACCAATAATAAGATGTTTTTCAGGTTTTCGCTCTAGGGTTTTGCAACAGTCACCATAGTTAAAATTATTAGGTTGCACGACAGGTTGTGAATGAAACTGGATACTTGAGTCATCTTCTGCCAGAATGATAACTTCATCACTTTCAAGTAACTGGTAATCTTTGCTTGGTTTTATTGTTAAGGTGGCATTTGCATGACGCAGACCTATGGCTATACCATTTGAAAAATGAAATGGTAATTCACCGAAATTCAGGCTATGCCAGCCTTTTTCTGGACGATAAAAATAGAATTCGTTACCTTCAAAACCCACTAAGTTTAAGTAAACTGCCGCTAGTCCTACACTCCGCGAAGTCTGAACTAAAATCCGAGCCAAAATATCAGCTTCATTCAGAGTGGTAACTGCTCCTGGAGCAATATTTTCCGCGAGTCGCCGATATTGGTGCGAGTGTAATTCTACAACAATAGATGGCAGGGAGTCCTCTTCGTTAGCTGCCAACACTGCCAAGACTGCTTTGACAACCCGTGCATCTGCTAAAGTCTTCACTTCATCAGGATCTGAAGTTTTGGCATCATTCAAAATGATTACCGATTTAGCAACTTTTATTCCAACTTTATTTAATTCATTTAAATTAGTGATTGATCCATTACGAGTCACCACTCGTGTGGTTTTAAGCTCGCCAAGATTATTTCTCAGGAAATTATCCATCTCCTCTTTCTCTTGTTTAGAGAGGATAACAACTACTGCATCTGGTTCTGATTCATTACCAACTACTAACTCTTGAATAATATCTATAACTCTGTCGGTAAAGCCTAGAATAAGTGTATGATTTTCTTCTATAACTGGACTTTGACCCTGACGCAATATCTGAAGTCTTGATTCAAATTCTTGGGTAATGAAAGCTACTAGGCTGGAGAACAAAACTAAACCAAGAAAAATTGTGATCACACCAATAATCTTAGTCGCTAAATTGGCATTGTCTCCTGTGTCTCTAAGCCCAATAAGCTGTACAAATACCTCCCAATATAACTCTGAACTACTTTCTATATCTTTGTTGGGAAACAACAATTCAGATATATAACGAACAATTGTCATGACAACAAAAGTTCCAAAAAATAAGGACAACAATGCCAGAAATACTGACAATCCCCCCTTAGACATAAAATTGTCGAAATTGTACTGTAGGCGCTTCTGCCAAGAAACTTGATTTTTAAAATCTCTGTTAGTATTGCTAGTCAATTTTACTCCTAACCTTTATCAGTAATTGTTAGTAATTGGTAATCGGTAATTGGATGAGGTATGAGTCATTACCTATTACCACATTAGCAGTTACCAAATACTTATCGCGTGCAATCAATACGTGTTAATTATACTTCAACTGAGTTGAACGACTTTCTCGCGAAGCGAGCTATTTTTATCTACAGTATGATATTTGCGATCCGATCGCCTTTAAGCACCTTATTACCCAAAGTTTCTACTTTGAGTCCGCCTGTTGCCGGAGGAATAAGCTTGGCAAAACAAGGGCGATGCTTCACATATAGACCAAAGATATTTTATTAAGGACTAATTTTTGAAAGTGGAAATTTTAGGTAAAATGTTCTCAACGGCATATGCTCACTCTACTTGATGCTGAATGTGCTTCCCTAAAACCATTAACGATAAATTATTCAGGTAATGTGCGTTATGAACCTGAAAAGTCTAACTTATTCGGTATTTGCTAAACCTCTTATTTTTATAATACTGGGGTTTTTATCTGTTATTGATACATTACCATTAGTACTAGCCGATACTACAGAACCGCCAAAAAATCATACTGATTCTGTTATTACTGACCATAGCCTCTCAGCGTTACCCCAGAGTCCTAGAAGATTACAGACCAATTTTATACTAGCACAAATAGGCGATCGGGACGATCAAGAGCGATCGCGCCTCATTCAAGAAGCAAATGTTTTGTATGGTCAGGGGAACTTTGCAGCTGCAGAGGAAAATTTACGCAAGTTGATTAAGAAATTTCCTAAAGATGCTTTTGCACACTATCAACTAGGGAATGTCCTTTATCAACAAGAGAAAGCTGAAGAAGCAATTGGTGAATACAAACAAGCAATTCGTTTGAATTCAAGCTATGCTCTTGCTCATAATGCGATGGGCATTGCTCTTGCTAGCCAAACTCGCTGGGAAGAAGCTATTGCAGAGTTTCAAAAAGCACTAAAAATTAACCCAGAATATGCTGACGCACTAGCAAGTTTAGGACAAGTGCTGTGGCAAAAAGGTAACCGAAATGAGGCGTTAACATCTGTGAACAAAGCTTTGAATATTTTTAAGGCACAAAATAGACCTGATAAAGTTTACCAAGTTCAACAGCTTTTACAAAAGATGAAAACAACCGAAGATCCTTCTGTGTCGTAAAAAAACTCTTTGGCGCAGATGCCAAAGAGCTTGAGAATAAGACTTGCTAGAGTTTTATAGGCGCAGCAAATTCAAATTATGCTTTGTCTACATCAAACAACTGGACTCTAGACTAGTCTTTTTTGCAGAACAACCAGCGAGTGCAAGCTTATATCATGTCCGGATAAACACTTATAACAAACGAGGTACCTCACCCCTTCCCCTCTCCTTATGAAGGGGATGGAGGTACTGAGCTTCGCTGAACGTCTGAACGGGAACAGGGAATAAGAATGTACAAATGTACTTTGTTTTTAAGCGCAGAGCGCAGGCACTTTCACACAAATGAAATAGGACTGCTATAACTGATAACTGATAACTGATAAAGGAAACTGAATATGAAGGTGTTGAAACCAGCAAAAGTAAAGATAACCAGTGGAATTTGTGCATCTCTATTCTTGACTTTTGCCCTCGGTACACCTTTAGCCAGTGCAGCCAATACCGCTGGTGACTATCGACAATTAGGGCTTTTGTATCGTCAACAAGGACGGCTACCTGAAGCTATTACCGCAATGCAAAAATCTGTGGAACTCGAACCCAAAAATCTTATGGGACGAGTTAATTTGGGTTGGACATTGCATTTAGCAGGAAAAGAACAACAAGCAGCACAATCTTTATGGCAAGCAATATATCAAAAGCCTACCTTTGTTCCTGCGTACAATGCTTTGGGAATTGTCTATCTGGTTGATAGCAACTTAACAGCAGCAGTTCTAGTTCATACTTTGGCAGCAATTCTCAAGCCAGATAATGAAATTGCCTATTTTAACTTAAGTTTAGCGTTGGATAGATTACAAATTTATAACTTAGCTATTCTAACTGCCAACCGTGCTGCTATTCTTGAACCAAATAATCCTCACCCTTTAGTTGCGAGTGCGATCGCCTATTGGGATAATGGTGCTCAAAATACCGCCAAAAAAGTTTATACCAAAGCCATTTACCTAGATTCCCGGTATAGCGATAGAACTTTTTTGGTTAATCTCAAGCAAGCCGCTTTTAGTCAAGACCAAATAAAAAAAACAGAGTTAATACTGAATTTTAAGGTGAATTAACATACACTATAACAGCTAAAACAGTTATAAGCTTTTTTATGCCATTTGCCATGACACAAACTGCCCTCGACAGGTTTTGGGAGCTTGCAGGTGGGGCGATCGCCCTCAACCCGCAAGCCTTTGATCTGATTCAAACCCTACCCCAAGCTTCACTAGCAGCGTTATACATTATACTCGTTGCTGGGTTTTCTCAAGCTGTAGGTCAGGGGACGGTACTATTCATTAACCGAGTCAGACCACTTCGCTTTCTTCTGAGTCTATTCATTTCATCTGTGTTATTTGTATTCACCGTGTTATTTTGGGGTTTAAGTACATGGCTGGTGAGCTTTATACTATTTCATGCTAATATCCCCTATAACATCGTGTGGTCTACATTAGGATTCGCTTACGCACCGCTGATATTGAGTTTTTTAGTGGCATTGCCTTATTTGGGTGTGGCAATTCAAGTCTTGCTTTCTATTTGGACACTGTTAATATTTGTCATGGGCTTGCGTGTCGCCATTGGTATTGGTACTTGGCAAGCGCTGTGGTGCGGTGTGTTGGGATGGGTTGTCTTTCAGATTGTGCAGCGCACTATTGGACGACCAGTTGCAATACTTGGCAAGTGGCTGTCTAACACAGTGGCGGGAACACACTTGGTGACAGATATGCAAGGAGTAGAACAACTTCTGCAAGCGGGACCGCAGATATTACGTAGAATCAACCAAAATAAAGCAGGTGATAAAGGAGACAATACAAGAGTATGAATGTGAAGCGAGTCAGCATATTTTTAGGAATTGTTTTCATTGCCGTACTTTGTACTGTACTCTTTCCGGAACTGAGTCATCTGTGGTTAGGTTGGTACAACGCTTTGGGAGGTGCGTTAAAACTAACAGTTGATTTGTTACAAATTAGTTTTATAGCCATCCTCTTTGCTGGACTCCTAGCACCCCTCGAAGCGTTGGGTTGGTGGGCTGGTTGGTATGGTGATAAAGTTGATACTAAACTCAACCTAGGAATATTAGAACAACAAATCCCACCGCAAACAAATGTTGTTCGTTATGTTATTTACCTTGATGGGATTGGTCAAGCCTCATTCAAGTACTTCCCAGATGGCGATCAGTTTTTGCATGAGTTAGCGATCGCTTTACCAGATAATATGGTGCTCATTAAAGGAATCATCCCTTATTCAGTCTTCAATCGACCACTGACCGAAGGTGGAATACTCTCGCCCTTTTGGCGCTTCGCTGAACGACGCAGTCAATCCAAGAATGGTGGTATCTTCAATGCTTTGCTCGCCTTAGCGATTAATATTCGCAATTTGCTTGTTGTTGCGGTTTCTGCTGACCAGCGCTTCGGACCAATTTATAATCAAGGTACAGCGCAGGTTATGTACAATAGCCTGATTAACCACGGTTACAAACCCGGTAGCGCAGTCCCAATTACACTGATTGGTTTCAGCGGTGGTGGACAGATAGCAATGGGAGCACTTTCTTATCTCAAGCAAGCACTAGACAAGGCACCCATTGAGGTCATTTCTTTAGCTGGCGTCATCAGTGGAAATACTAATGCACTATTAGCAGAACATCTTTACCATCTCGTGGGTGACAAAGACCCAGTTGAGCGCTTAGGTCCGATTTTGTTTCCAAAACGGTGGAAAGTCTTCTTCTTATCCTACTGGAACCGTGCCAAACGGCTAGGTAAAATCAGTTTTGTTTCACTCGGTCCAGTCGGTCATATGGGCGCGGGTGGTCCTTTAGATGCCAATAAATTCTTAAGTGATGGTCGCAGCTATCTGCGTCAAACAGTTGACATCATATCAGGAATTTTGCGAGACGAGTATCCCTACAATGAAGAACTCGTGATCACAAAGCTTAGCAATTACGAACGGTATCGAGAAGCTGCGTTTAATCGACCAGAATACTATCCTTTTAATCAGTCGGTCAACACAGAATTTTATGAACCAATCGCGCCTTGGATGGGAAGACTAATTTTACCGCCTCAAGATCAACGTGCTAATGGTGTTCTGTTTGAAGTGCATCACGCAGATGCGAAACACAAACATCTGGTAGGACAAGTCGTGTATTTGCAATGGATTGACGATCCTGAATCAAAAGTATCGGTTCAGTCAACCAAAAAGGATGTTCACTTCAACGCGGAAGCACTATACAACTACACACGGGGGAAAATTGTTCCGATTCGGATAAATCACTGGCGTCAGGTGACACCATTGGAGTCGCTGGCTGGTTCAAGACCGAATGATGATATAGTCGTGAAGCTGCGCGAGCCGATTGTGATCGAACAGAATGGGAAAATCACCCTTTCCATTATCAGTGAACCGGTGCAGATTTCTGGACGCTTTTACGGATTAGTCAAGTTTTTGCAGCCCATCCAGCCAGGAAGTGAACAGTTCCGAGTTATACATTTCAATCGTGCTTCCCGTAAGTTTAACTCTGTTGAGGAAGTCGTGCTTTTGCCTGAGGTGATTCCTTCTGAGCAAAATATTTCTTCATCAACCAAGCATGGTCTGGAAAAGTCTCCCCTGAACGAGACAGGCTGGTATATTTACGGTGCAAAAAACGCTGCCGGAATGTTTGTTGTGCAGGCGATCGCCCCCCGTGCTTTGTTGCGAGTCCAACCCCGAGAGGTGGTTGTTGGCAGAAAACTAGCGATGGAATTTCTCAAGAAACGCTCGTGGAATAATATCACCACAAAGAAAGGACAAATACAATCTGTGCTTTTGAATCGCAAGAGTAAAGATATTCCGCAAGCAGTGTCCAAATGGCGTGAAGGTGAGTGTGCTTTGCTTCTACACGTTTATGGCGGTATTGGCGGCAAAAAACGAGAAATCGCAGCGAAAGGCCCTGTTTACTTTGGTCATTCTGCGTATGGGGTGGCAGAAGTGGTGCGCGAACCCCTGACAGGAGAGTTACGCTTTGAGATTGAGTATCACCAAGTTTATTGTCACAACGTTGATGGGCTGATTGCAGGAACGCTTTCTTGGACTCGTTATATGGGCGATCGCCAGTTTGGTTGGTTAGGAATTCGCCCCGTTTGCGATACGCTGATAAAATTAGATGCTCTGACAAATGACTACGATGCCGATGAAGTCAAGCGTACACTCTTGGGAGTTTTGGTGCGTGAGTTGGAAATCATGACAGCGCGTTACCGGATTGGAGATGGGATGGGTGCAACTTATGTTGGTGCTGCAAACAACTGTGCTCAAGATTCTAACCAGGCCTTATATGCAGCGATTAAAGTTATTCAGGCTGCCATTCAATTCGATGCTAAAGATATTGCGTATGCGATCAAAAATAATCCAGAGTTTAAAAACTGGTTACTTCGTCATCCCGAATATGCGACTAGTTTTAAGCAGTTGGTGAAGTTAGACAAAGCTATCAGACATGATCTGTTACCCTTTGGGATAGCACGAGCTGACTGGGAGGACTCTTCTACTACAAGTATAGGCAGTTCTCTTGCGGACAGTCCTCTACAACAAATCTTGAAAGCTTTGGTGAGTTGGCGAAGCATTTTACCACGAAAAGCGAATGATAGCGTGACTGAGATATTTCATAAACAGGGAGCGTGTTTATGGATACTTAGCACTAGCCAGGTAGGTAACTCAGATCCGGAGATTGCGGCGATCGCTCCTGTTACCTTTTAAGATTTTACTATTTCTTTGGCTTCACCAGCATCGATCATAACTCATATCATCTGGCTTTTGGTTTCACCTATTTAGTTATAGGAAACTAAAGCCGATTTGGGGTAATTTTTTAGAACAACTAATAAATTATGATCTGCTGTGAATATCTCGATTCTCGTAAAAACCTTTATTGCTGTCTTTGTTCTTGCAGATGCAGTTGGTAACATACCAATACTTTTGGTTCTTACTAAAGGCATGGAACCAGACAGCAGAAGCAGAGTTATAGATAAAGCCATAGTCGTAGCTATAGCAGTGCTTTTACTTTTTGCCTTTGGTGGTCAATTTATATTACGTTACTTGGACGTCAGCTTGGGGTCTTTGCGAGTTGCTGGGGGGCTACTGCTGTTGTTGATTGCTTTACAAATGCTTCAAGGAGACTTAGATACACCCGTTATTGATCAAGAACGTGATGTTGCAATTACTCCTCTTGCCTTGCCACTGCTAGCTGGACCAGGTACTCTGACAACAGTCATGCTCTTGATGTCGGAATCTCCCAGTCCACATCTTAGCGTTATCGTGGGTATTGTCGCGGCAATGTTTGTCACTTGGTTGATTTTGCGTTTGGGGAGTGGTATCGACAAGTGGATTGGCGTGGAAGGAGAAGTCATTATCACCCAGCTTTTGGGTTTTTTACTAGCAGCACTTGCAGTGGAAATTGGCAGTACTGGAATTAAGGAGTTGTTTTTCACTTAGTGAACTGCCCAGCAATACAGCTGGTGCTATCCTACAAGCAGAAAATGCTGATTTCAGTACTTGGGGAGAAAAAGAATGAAGCGCGATGAGGTTTTGGCAATTGTCGCAGCTCATCGGAAGCAGTTGCAAGCAATGGGGGTGAAGTCTTTAGAATTGTTTGGTTCGGTGGCACGGGATGAAGCTGATCCAGATAGTGATGTAGACTTTCTGGTAGAGTTTGATCGCCCAGTGGGATTGTTTGAATTTATTCAGGTGCGACTCTATTTAGAGGATGTTTTGGGGTGTTCGGTAGATATGGGAACGCAGGATGCTTTGAGGGAACATTTAAGAGAACCTGTTCTTAAGGATGTGATTCGTGCTCTTTAGAGACTGGTGGCTTCGTATTTAAGATGCAGAGCTTCTACGCACTTTTGGTGATTAGGTTCAAACAAGACCATTTTCCAACTGAAATTTGAGAATATTCTACAATAGGCGTTCTGCCAAAGGCAGAAGCGTTGCAAGAGCGTCTTGTAGAAAAGCTATCGCCTCATGTTAGTGTTTATATCATCGCCTAAAAGCTTTATTCTGTCAGACTATCAAGTTTAGCCAGTATTTTTAAGCCTTCTTCTGGATTGCCCGTCGCAGCCATTGCTTTAAATCTTGTATTGGTATCAAATTCGGCTATTGCTATGGTGGAAAGTTCTTCAATCAGCTTATTAACACTTATGCCTTTGGTTTGAGCAAGTTCTTTCAACCTATGATGCTTATCGTCTGGTAAACGAATAGTTAAAGTTGCCATTTTTGTTTAACTCCTAATAATTTCTTCGGGTTTTAATATTGATAAGCTAGGAAATAACAATTCAGCGTTTTGGAAATCTTTTACATTGTGAGTAGCAATAATTTGAGCATTACCCGCAACTGCTAATTCAATTAAGTGATTGTCAGCTTCGTCTTTTAAATTAGGTCGCCATAAATAGTAAATAGAAATCCATTTACTGACACTCATAAATGATGCAAGTAAAGTAGAAATTTCTTCACTAGTTAAAGGGCATTTGGCGGCAATTTCTGTTCGCTGAATGACTGACTCATACTCAGAAAATAAAGCATTTCCCATCAAAGGCTGATATTCACCTTTCAAGCAGCGTCGAATGAGTTCTCTGCTAGAGCCTTTAGAGCTAATCAGCGCACTAATAAAAACGCTGGTATCAACTACAATTTTAATTGCCATGTTATTATGATAGCATATACGCTATCACAAAACTTCGAGTCAAAAGACTTAAAAGCGATACGCCCTTGGCGTCTGCGCTCTGCGCAATCGCACGCTTCGCAACTTTGTCAAATAATTGTTGCGGTCGCTTCGTGCTGGTATTTCTAAAGTATAATTTTCTTCGCTACATAATTGCTGAAGTTCTTTAAAGACTGGAGCTAGAGATGTTTTCGCAGTTTTTTGCCGCCAGTTTAAAAATTCTTTAAAAAGCTCAGGATCTACAATTGCAGCCACTAATTCCTCTTGAGTATAAATTAGCTGAGGTTCAAGACTTGTAGCATTAATTATTAAAGGAAGCTGTTTTTTGGCTTCTTCAAGTGTCCATTTCATTGTAAAAACCTCCAAGTTTTGGAAGTATTGAATATAAAGGCTGTTCTCAAGTTAGCTTATTTTCCCAAGCGATACGCTAAGGGCGTCTGCGACTATGCGCGATTGCCCAAGGGGCAGTGGCAAAGCCAATCGCACTCTGAACAACTGTGTCTGATCAGCGATGTAAGCGCGACAAGAAGTAGAGCTTTTACGCACTTTTGATGATGGGATTGATGTGGGCGTTCTGCCACTATGCAGCAGCGAAGCGTTAGGTGAGGGGAAAGAAAACAAACCGCCTTAGCGCAGCGTGTCCGCAGGACATAGACGAGGACACTTCCGTGCGCACAGAAGTCTGAGGGTAATCTTAGACTACCGAAGGGAGTAGTTGAATTCCGAGTGCGTACAATCTTCCCTTTTTAGGACAATCGTGCCTGAAAGAACGGTAGACTAATAATGACGGAACGTTGGGATAAATCAACTTGGAAACACAAAGAACTGCCTCGTTTGTAGACAGCAACCATTTGCTGCTTGCACGCGATCAAGATCTGTTTGAGGTTGTTGGACAAAGAAACTTAAATAGAACAGCGATCGCAACACGTGAAATTAAGGAGGGCGAGGTCATCTATGACATCTTGCCTTACTTATCCAAAACAGATGCAGATTTTTTAAGTGTTCAGATTAGCACTCAAGAACATATTCTTGATCAGCTACTAGAAGCCATGAATCATTCTTGTTCTCCGACAACATTTGTAGATGTTCATCGGATGCAAGTGATTGCTGCAAGGGACATCTCGGTAGGAGAGGAGTTAACCTTCTTTTACCCTTCAACAGAATGGGAAATGGATAGACCATTTCAATGTCAATGTCAGTCTCCTCAATGCATTGGTTTTGTGGCTGGAGCTAAAAACTTATCAATTAGTCAAATGATTCAATTTCAACTTAATCTCCATATCAAAGGCTTGATAAAACATTCGTTGAATCTTGACTGAGAAAAAGACCAACTATTAATAATGGAACTTCCAAATATGTCGAGTAACAGATTATTTGGGTTTTTTCCCACTTTTAGTGATGAATGGGCGTGATTGCCAATTTATGCAACGTGGATTCTAAATTTCAGAGAACCTGAAATACCCAATTACTAAAATTGGATAACAGCTTAATTAATTTGTGATTCGACAATTGCGTTATGTGTGATACATATAGCGTCAAGCCACAGGCTTATTGCCACTTATAAGGACAATACACTTAGTGGGGTTATCCCAAAAAATTGCGTACCTCCCGCAGCAGATTTCGGCTGGATAGCTACAACCTAAGAGAATCCAATCAATTTATTTATGCAAACCGAAAACGCCTTGCACGTTAAAGGAATAATACTGCTGATTTTTATTAATTTAGTTGGGGCTACGACTTTCCCATTGACTAAAGATATAGTTAGTGATCTTTCACCAAGTGCATTGATCGCCACACGCTTTGTGTTAGCAGCAGTGTTTTTTGCCGTAAACTTACGGAGTCTCAACGCGCTTTTGCTTCGCGATGGTCTGATTTTAGGACTTTTATTCTTCCTCTACTTAGCTACCGAAACAATTGCACTTCAAACCATACCAGCAAACCGAGCAGTATTTATTGCCAGTCTGAGCGCACTCATTGTACCTCTGCTGGGATGGCTAAGCGGTCAGCGCGTGCTGCTGAGAACTTTCCTTGCTGCTGGACTCGCTGCGATCGGTATTGGGGTGATGTTTTGGGAAGGGGGAGAGTTAGGAATTGGCGATTTGTTGATGTTTAGTGGTGCTGTTGTTTATGCACTCTATACACTGTTCATAGAGCGAGTCACCTCACACCACCCTACTTTATCACTCACTAGTGTCCAACTGTTGTTCATTGGAGGGCTAGGGGCACTCTGGAGTAACTCGCAAGTCCTCAACCAATTTGAGGCAATAAGCCAGCACTGGAGAGCGATTGTTTACCTAGCGCTGGTGGCAACTGCTGCTGTCATCTGGCTTCAAACTTTGGTACAGCGCTGGATTTCAGCTTCCGAAACAGCCTTACTCTACACAATAGAGCCAGTGTTCTCGGCAATCTTCTCGTTTTGGCTACTTGACGAGCATCTTGGAATACGCGGTATAATTGGGGCGATTTTTGTCTTAGCTGCAGTGGTTTTAAGTCAAAGCGCTCAGAAGGGCGAGCCAGATATCGAAGTTAAGATACAGAGCAGCTAACCGATTGTTACCTTGTTGGTTATCTTAAATACTCGATGAACCTGATGTTAAAGAATCTTGCTATTAACTTTTTTGGAACTGTGTTTGGTGTCTCTAATATATCGCCTGATTTTTTACAAAAATATAAACTAAACAAGTATATTGAACTACTGCTCTAGCTGTAGAACAGCAACCTATAAACTACATAAAGCCACTAGAGAGCCGATCCGAAGCAATCTTCAAAATTCTACATTTAAGGAACAAACAATTATGCTGTCTAGCACTACCGCATTGCAAAGTTCAGAGGTAAAACGCTCTTTAATTATGAATCTCCTTTCTGAGAAATACAGTCAGGAGAAGATTCTCGTTGAACTGCAACAGGAGTTTGCTTGCAAGGGCTATGTCAAACTACCTAGCCTACTCAATAGTGAGGCGTTTTCCTTTCTTCAAGCAGAAGTCAAGAGGTTGGAACAATTTGTAACTAAGAGAAACTTTACGATGCCTGGTTACGAGACACCTCGTCTGATGAGTATTCTTGGAGGGAGAAGAATACTACAAGAGTCTCTAACATTATGGAGCCTGTACTCGAATTACGAAGTAGTCAAACTCATCCAAGCGATCATAGGAGGTAAGATTTACCCTTGTCTTCATGGAGATGAGTTTATGATAATGAACTGTCTGCTTTCTAATCAGGCAACTCACGGATGGCATCTAGATGATACAGCATATGTTCTCACATTAATTTTTGAAGCTCCTCCTGTGGAGAATGGCGGCTTGGTAGAGTTCGTACAAGGTTGGCGTGAGTGGTGTTCCAGTATTGGAGCTGCTCCTGAAGAAAAAATTAAGCCTGCTGTTGAAAAGGCTAGAGCAGAAAATCTTATTCAGGTGAAACACCATCTCCCAGGAGATGCATACTTACTTCGCGCCGATCAATGTCTTCATAGAGTGACAGAACTTGTCAGGGAAAACATCTGTCGTGTAGCAGTAAGCCTAGCCTATGAAGCAACACCTGATCCAAAATATGGATTCACAGCAACCAGACTCTACAGTGAAATTTGATAGTAGTGCTATATTTAAGCACAGCAATGCTGTGCCCCTACGACAGATGTGGTTCAAATAAATGAAAACTGCTGTAAAATCAAAAATCCCTATCCAGCAATTCCCAGCACTTTCCTTAGCACCACTTGGTCTTCTGACTTGGCTTTGAGGCGACCATTTTCCAAATCTCGAATCCAACTTTGGCTTTTACCTGCCATTTTCGCCAATTCTCTTTGGGAAAGCTTGAGATTTTTCCTTGCTTGCAAAATCTGTTCGCCTAGCAGATACCCTGCTGTGGTTTTTGATTTTGTTCGATTTTTTGTTGTGCGCTGCTTTTTTTGAGATGTAGTGGTTTGTTGCTCCCAGTCTGGAGGGAGTGTAAATGACAGAATCCGGGCATTCATTAACATGTTCCACTTGCCACGGGGAGCTGTATCCGTTAGGCTTGTCTTTGCGCTGCCGTCCTTAATCCAAAACTCTAAGGCATCATCTGGATCTTCAGGAATATCGACCAATTTCGCCCATAACGGTTGAATCGCTGCTGGGTATGTCACCGGATCGAAAGCTGGTTTGATACCATAGTGATTGAGGACTTCCAAATCGTTTTCAAAAGTTCGTAGCAGTCGCTTGCGTTCTTCTCGTTTTCTGCAAGCAAGCGTGACTTTCTCTTCACCGTAAGCAACACGCAGCAAGGTGGGAACTGTAATCCGCTGTTCTTTACCCATTTTAGTTTTGAACAACAACCACAGCATCAGTCGCGCTGCTCCTTCGTGTTGCTGCCAAATACTCATCACAGTCGTTAACAGGGATTTGGGCAAGCTACCATATTGATAAAATGTGGTTTGTTCTTTGCATCCTTGTTTGTTTAGGAAATACTGCGCCCATATACCTGCTTTGACTTTAAAAGTGAGTCCAACCAAATATTTGCACCCCAAGTCATCTTCTTGAAAGTGATGGTGAGTTTCTACTAAGTGCCACAAACGGCTTCCTTCCACTGAAAATCCCCTAATTCGACCTTGTTGGGGCCAATTAAGCGAGGTGATCAGCGAGCAAGTTTGCTGCACCAAGTTTTTCATTAAAGTCAATTTAGTAGCTTTGCTCAAGTCTTTGCGTTTCTCTAGCCCTAAATATTTCTCAATTTGGCGATCGTCGATGGTGAAGACTTGCTCCCAAGGCTGATCTAAAGCTGTTGCATGAGCTGCAAAAATCAAAGGCATACAAGTTGCTCTGATATCGAGCTTCTCGACAACTCCTAATTCTGTTGCGAGTTCGCTTGCATTGCTTGGTTCGGTGATGTGAAATGCGATCGCCCCTCGCCCGTGGTTCACTTGTCGGCTATAACACGCCTTTCCGTATTCATCAATTTCCCAAGGTAGTGAAGAACGCTGTGCGAGTACATTGCAAGCCTCCCAGATAGCAATTGCCGATGCAAATGGGTTGCTCTTACCGTTGGCAAATAAATCTGGGCTAGTAGCATCTCTGATATCAACTTTACATCTGCCTCTTTTCGCTTGCATGGGGATGGGCAAATCAATGGGACAACTAGCTACACATTGGGGTTTGGAATAATAGCCTTCGCAGTTGTTACATAGACTTGGGTCGATCCAGTATTCATTGTTCTCTAATTTTATTGCACCAGTAGGACATTGGGGACGGCAGTTGTCACATCCAACGCAACTGTTGTTAGGAATTGTATAAGACATAAGGCTTTTTCCTACTTTAATCGTTGAGATGTCTGGCTCAAGTCTCCCTGGATGTGTCCTCTTCATTGACTACTCACTACTGACTCACTACCACATTATTTTTCCGACAATAAGAAATTTTGCTTGCCGTACTACTTAACCACATCCTTATTTCGCGTATCCCATTGGAAGCTATTTAAGGCTTGTAACCAGAGCCTAATTTTTAATATTTCTTACTATTTAATATTTCATAAATATTTATTTCGGTTTGTTACTAATGAGCGAAACATGAGCTTATGGAGCTTATATATCAGAAGTCATTAAATATTTATTGGAAATGAGATTTTTTTTAAATTGTTATTGAATAACAAGTCTTCATTTGTTGTTTATTTCAAAGCGGATTCAAATTTGTAAGAACTTCTCACAACATTACAGTCAAACAGATGTGTAACGATAGCAGAACGGAACTTCATGGCAACGCTAACAGGATTAACATTTGGTGGTAAAACTTGGACACCCAAATTCGTTCAGGAAATTGACAAAGAAAAATGTATCTGCTGTGGTAGATGTTTTAAAATCTGCGGTCACAATGTACTGTTGTTAAAGGCAATGAACGAAGAAGGAGAATTTGTCGATGATGAGGATGATGAAATTTAAAATTAAGTCATGACAGTTGCTAATCCAGATAACTGCTTCGGTTGTGAAGCTTGTGCCAGAATTTGTTCCAAGAACTGCTATACTCACTCCGCATTGAATAACTAGAGTTTTTGGGTTGTTCAGAAATTGGTTCAAAAGTTGCTGTTTAACCCTCCGGGTATCTCCTCACAAGACGCGCCTTTGAACGCCACTTTGCCAAACTCCTAAACACAGACATTGGGCATACGACACAAAGTGTCAAGGCGGCAAGTGGCTCACAAAAGTTTTAGATTTAGGTATCTAGAGAACAACTTCTCACTTTAGTAGCAAGGTAACGAGAGGGAAATATTTAAAGTTACAGGAACGTAAGAGTAAAAAGTTCAGAGCAAACAAATCCGTAAATCTTAAAGTGTAAGCTGTTAACAAATAAAAATTTGCTGCTTAGATAGGCTAAAGAATCACCAAGACTCTGATCGACCTCCTCTACAACTCAATTATCTGAAAGTGCAAAGCCTTGTACTTTAAGTTGAGAGATAGTTTTCCGTTTTTTGGGGGAATAAAAGAATTAAAAAATCTTAAAATTCCCCCGAGTTTTCCCTAAAAAACATAGAAAATAAATGTGGTGAATCAGCTAATTGTGCCATGAGGATCATTAGTCATTAATTACTAGTCATTAAAACTAAACAAATGATAAATGACAAGAAACACATGACTAAAGATGCTACTAGCAATTAGCTATGTAAGCAAGAGACACAACTACTCTGTTTTCTCGCTCTTACCATATATCAAGAGCACAGGATGCGGTGTACTGAGGTAAAACCCAGAAAATTACACCTTCAATGACGTTTTACCGACCAGGTATTTATGCAACAAATTCCTGTTTCACTATGGACCCTACTTGCTGGGATAGTAGTTACAGTTCTCAGCATTTGGGTTGGACAAAACCACAGTCTACTACCGATACAAGCATCGCAACAAGCGCCTTTGGTAGACGGTTTTTTTAACGTTATGCTTTCTATTGCCACCGCTCTGTTTTTGGTGGTAGAAGGAACCATTGTGATTTTTTTGGTTAAGTATCGTCACCGTCCAGGAGATGATACAGATGGCGTGCATGTTGAAGGCAACTTACCACTAGAAGTTTTTTGGACGGCTGTCCCATCTATTATCGTCCTCTGCTTAGGAATCTACAGCGTTGATGTTTTTAACCGCATGGGAGGGTTTGAAGTGGGGAGTCATCCTCATATGCCCCATTCCCCAGCTCATGTTGCCCAAATGCCAGGAAGTGCCATTGCTGCTACTCTAAGTGATGCCTCACTCGATGAGTCAGAAATCCCTTCCCCTGCACCAATCCCTAAAATTGGTATTGGCGCAACTCCCACAGAGCTAGGTAAACCAGCCGATTTGGTTGTCAACGTCACCGGAATGCAGTTTGCTTGGCTGTTCGACTACCCCGAAAGTGGAGTGAATACTGGAGAATTACACGTTCCAGTTGGTGCTGACGTGCTACTCAACATTTCTGCAACGGATGTGATTCACTCGTTTTGGGTGCCACAATTCCGGCTCAAGCAAGATGCCATTCCTGGTATTCCAACACAACTGCGATTTGTCGCCACCAAACCAGGTACATATCCAGTAGTTTGTACTGAACTTTGCGGCGGCTACCACGGCTCAATGAGAGCACAAGTTGTTGTTGACACGCCCCAAGAGTTTGAAAGCTGGCTCTCTGAAAACCGCATTGCCCAACAGCAAGACATGCAAAAAGCGGTTGCTAGCAATCCGGCAGACTTATCCACATCAGAGTTTCTTGCTCCCCACGCGCAAGAAATGGGAGTCACATCTGCAACTCTGGCTCAAATTCAAAAATAGCTGTAAGGAGTCAGAAGTCACAAATCAGGAGTCAGGAGTCAATAATTATTATTCTCCCTACCTCCCCACCTCCTCATCGCCTCATCAGCTTAAACGAGCAAACTAAATGTTTAGCAGCTTATGACCCAAGTAGAACTTCCACGTAACACTCCACCCGAAGACAATCCATCTGGTAATCAGACGGTTGTCCAAAAACATCCCAAGGCGTGGAAATGGTACGATTACTTCACATTCAATACTGACCACAAGGTTATTGGTCTCCAATACCTGGTTACGGCATTTGTGTTTTATCTGATTGGTGGACTCATGGCTGTTGTCATGCGTGCTGAACTGGCGACACCAGATGCAGATTTAATTGACCCTAACCTGTATAACGCCTTCATGACCAATCACGGGACGATCATGATTTTCTTATGGATCGTACCCAGTGCAATTGGTGGATTTGGTAACTATCTAGTGCCATTGATGATTGGTGCTAGGGATATGGCTTTTCCCAAGCTGAATGCGATCGCCTTTTGGTTAAACCCACCCGCTGGCTTACTGCTAGCAGCTAGCTTCATCTTCGGTGGCTCGCAATCTGGTTGGACAGCTTACCCACCCCTAAGCTTAGTCACAGCTAACACCGCTCAAAGCCTGTGGATACTTGCCATTGTCTTGGTAGGAACATCCTCAATTTTGGGTTCGCTGAACTTTGTCATCACCATCTGGAAGATGAAAGTTCCCAGTATGAAATGGGATCAATTGCCCTTGTTCTGCTGGGCAATTATGGCAACCTCCGTGCTCGCACTTCTCTCCACACCTGTGTTAGCAGCGGGGTTAGTGTTGCTGTTGTTTGACATCAATTTTGGGACATCGTTCTTTAAACCAGATGCAGGCGGTAACGTTGTTATTTACCAACACTTATTCTGGTTCTATTCCCATCCGGCAGTTTATCTGATGATTCTGCCTATCTTCGGCATCATGTCCGAGGTGATTCCGGTTCACGCGCGTAAGTCAATCTTTGGGTATAAGGCGATCGCCTATTCCAGTTTGGCAATCTGCGTCGTGGGTTTGTTCGTCTGGGTACACCACATGTTTACCAGCGGTACACCTGGTTGGATGCGGATGTTCTTCACTATCTCCACCCTAATTGTTGCCGTTCCCACTGGCGTGAAGATTTTCGGCTGGGTAGCAACCCTTTGGGGCGGTAAAATTCGCTTCACAACTGCCATGCTCTTCGCCCTTGGCTTGTTGTCGATGTTTGTCATGGGTGGCTTAAGCGGCGTGACAATGGGAACAGCCCCCTTTGATATGCACGTCCACGACACCTATTATGTGGTGGGGCACTTCCACTACGTCTTGTTTGGTGGTTCCGTGTTTGGTATCTACTCCGGAATCTATCACTGGTTCCCGAAAATGACCGGACGAATGGTGAATGAAACCTTAGGTCGTATTCACTTTATCCTCACCTTCATTGGCACAAATCTCACCTTCCTACCCATGCACGAGTTGGGTTTACAAGGAATGCCCCGACGAGTTGCAATGTATGATCCGCAATTTGTCAGCCTGAATCAGATTTGTACCATTGGTGCTTATGTCTTGGCGGTCTCAGTGATTCCGTTTACCATCAACATTCTCTGGAGTTGGGTTGCTGGAGCAAAAGCAGGTGATAATCCTTGGAATGCTCTGACTTTAGAATGGACAACCAGCTCACCACCACTGATTGAAAACTGGGAAGAATTGCCCGTCGTTACTCACGGTCCCTACGACTACGGCTTGAACCATAGTCTTGAGGTACAGCCATCTGCTGCAACTCAGGTCGGTGCTTAGTACACAATTGCCAGGGCTTAAAATCCCTGGCTGATAACAAAAGCTTACCAACTCAGATCTTGCACCACTATCAATAACGCTATTTTTGTAGGGGAGCCAGTGCGTTGGACGGGTTTCCCGGCTTGAAGCATCTGGCGTTGGGCACTGCCTACCAACATTAAAATGAGGGTTTGCGATTTTGATGGGCAGTGCCCACCCTACGTTTGTTGAGAATGGTGCAAGTTATCAACCAAGGTGGTTTTGGGTCCATTTTAATGGACTTGGGCTATAAGCCCGGAACTTCAGTTCTGGGCGAGTAAGGGGTCTTCGCTTCACCCGTTTTGACACATACTCACAGCGCAGACGATATGACTATAGCAACATCGACGAGTACAGAACATCATCACGAAGAACATCCAGATTTACGAGTCTTGGGACTGTTAGTGTTCCTCGCCTCTGAATCTCTGATGTTTGGTGGATTTTTTGCCAGTTATTTATTCTTTCGAGGCATTACCGAAGTTTGGCCTCCAGAAGGAACCGAAGTAGAGTTATTGTTGCCTGCAATTAACACTATCATTCTGGTTTCCAGCAGTTTTGTGATTCACTTGGGTGATACAGCAATCAAAAAGAATGATGTCCAAGGTATGCAGAAGTGGTACAAAATCACCGCTATCATGGGCGCAATTTTCTTAGTCGGTCAGGTAATTGAGTATCTCAGTTTAGGATACGGCTTGACGACCAATGTCTTTTCCAACTGTTTTTACTTAATGACTGGATTCCACGGTTTGCACGTTCTTGTCGGAGTGTTATTAATTTTGGGTGTGGTATGGCGTTCCCGCCGTCCCGGTCACTATTCTGACACCAAACACACTGGCATTGCAATGGCAGAAATTTATTGGCACTTTGTAGACATCATTTGGATTGTTCTTTTCACCCTGTTGTACATTCTCACCAGGTTTTAAATTGAGAGTCGGGAATAGGAAATTGGTAATACCTATTCCCCATTCCTAAAGGAGAAGTCTTATGCAAGTTGATACCGAAAAATTTTCATGGTTTGAGGTTCCAGAGGACATCAAACAGTTGTTAATATTGGCTGCCGAACATTGGGAAAATACTTCCGAATCAGAAAATTATATTAACCAAGCTTTAGCAAAAACGCAAGAGAGCACTGATGTCTTAGTGGCAGCATATAGATACTTTTTCTATAAAAATAACTATCACATGGCGTGGCGAACAGCAGTTAAAGTTCTAGAAAAAGTTAAAATATCAGAGCATTTACCTGAGGATTGGCAGCAACTTAAGCAAATATTAATCACTCGTCAAGAAGAACAAAATATTAGATTATATCTAACTGCTTATGCAGCTTCTGGACTGGTCTTGGCAAAACTAGGAGATATAGAAAAAGCTAAAGAAATCAGTGCGAAAGTCAAGGAAGTAGATAAAAAAAATGAATTTGGAGGAAGTATTGTACACAATATTTTGACACGTCCAGTCGAAGAAGATGAATAAATTATGTAAGAATTCAGGAGTTAGCAGTAATTAACCCAATCTAAAATCTAAAATCTCAATTTTTGTACCCCAATAGCTACAATCACTTGATTCATGCTGTATTCTGGATTCCCCGATCCAGAATTATTACTAAATAATAAGTTATCAAGTTTTAAGTTGATGCTCAATATATCATTGATTATACGGTCTAAAACATATGAAAGGAAGGGATTGGCTTGTTACTGAAGACGGGCAGTATCAAACCTGTCAATCTGTCAGACCATGGGACTTACTCAGAGAGAATTATCGCTTTTATCGATTCCTGACTGAAGTAGAAGATGCTCTCAGTAATACTGAAGATCAAACCAGTCATCTTCCAGAAATTCGGATGTTAGTCAGGCGGTTAATTGTTAACTCGTACTGGGTACAAAGTCGATATTTAGAGCCTTCTTCTAAAACAGGAGTTTCTGTTGTTCTTCTTTATGATGAGTTAGGTTTTCCTTTTACTGTACAAACGGTAACATTTGCGCCAGGAACGTTATCAACTATTCACAATCATGGAACTTGGGGTATTGTCGCTGTGTTAAAAGGAGAAGAAAAAAATACATTTTGGCAGCGAACCCCTAATTCAGAATTTCAGGATAAAATTGAACGAACAGGAGAATTAACTTTATTTCCAGGGGATATAATTAGCTTGACTCCTGATGCAATTCACAGCGTGGAGGCAGTGGGTTCTCAACCAACTGTAACCTTCAATATTTATGGTGAAACTCGTATGCAAGATCGTTTTGAATTTGATACAGTGAGCCATACGGCGAAGAATTTTTAATCTTTTAATTTCTCTGCGTTTCTCTGCGGTTCCAAATAGCCCCATACCGGATTGTTGCAAGAAATTAACTAATTAGGACGATACTATGGCAACAGTAATTTTCTATGAAAAACCAGGCTGTCAAGGTGGTACAAAGCAAAAAACTTTGCTTACAGCTGCAGGTCATCAAGTCATAGCATACAACTTGCTCACTGAACCTTGGACTGCTGAACGTTTACGCTCATTTTTTGGCGATCGCCCTGTATCTGAATGGTTTAATCGTTCTGCCAAACGGGTAAAATCTGGTGAGATAGTTCCGGAAAATTTGGATGCCCAAACAGCCTTAATGCTGATGTTAAAAGAGCCACTATTAATTCGCCGTCCTTTGATGGAAGTGGGCGATCGCCGTGAAGTCGGCTTTGAGGTAGAAAAAATAGATGCTTGGATTGGCTTAATACCCAAGGATGCAACTCTTAAAGACATTACTGAAAAACTGATGCATCAAGATTTGCAAACTTGTTCTCATAACTCTGAACATAAACATCAGCCAGGTTAGTGCAACCACTAGATCACTTGATTAGACCAATGCACAAAAGTGCTTTTTGCACTCTTGTGGGAAAAGGTTAAAGGGGAAAAGGAAAAAACACAACCTTTCCCTTTTCCCGACAACTACCAGGAAATCTATTTACTGCTGAGATGGCTTGGGCGGATTGCATTTGAGCAATGCGCCCTTTTTGCTCTGAACCAAACTCTCTCTTTAGAAAGATTATACATAATTCCAAAGAGTTATTTGTTAAAAAAAATACTCTATTTAAGATAAGGTTAAATACCATAAAATAAATATCGCTAAACTGATGGAAGATCAAAATCAAAAAGACAAAGACAGCTTTCTTCATCCTCGTGGTCGCTACTATGGTCAATTTAAGCCCAAAAACTTAGTATTTAACGCTAATCTCCAACAATTCGCTCAAAAAATAGGCTATATCACGTCTTTAGAAACATCTGGCAAAATCTCTCCCTCAGATGCTTACAACCAGATTAAAGCACTATGGAAACAGTTAAAACGCAGCAAAAAACAGCTTGGCATTGGTAACGAACCACCAAGTGAACCAGAATCACCAGATGTTACGTGAAATCCGATGCATCACATAACCATATCTTAATCAAAAAGATTTGACTTTAAAGTACAACAAGCTTATTGAAACCCTTGTTGGATTTCCTCTGCAACCCGCTTAAGCCGACGCAGTTGAGATTGCATATCTTGTTTTGTCCAATTTTGGGCAAAGGTTTTGAAACCCCAACTGACAAGAGGGTTGGGAATCTCGAACTCAAAGCGGTTAACTAGACAGGTTCCTTTGTCTAGAGGTTGACATTCCCAAACGTCGCGCCCTTTAAAAAAACCCTGGAACTCCCACACAACCAAACCGGGCTGTCTTTCCACTACTGTGCTATCCAATGTCGGCTTTATGACTGGTATTTGAATCACAAACCGACTTTTGCTACCAACATTGGTACTCCACACACCAACAGGTTCGCAACGCAAGACGGGATTGAGTCAGCGATGCATAAGAGTATTTTCGGTAATGCAGCGTTCCACAGTTGTGGCTGTGGCGTTAATTTGAATTGACTGTTCAAAGACTTGAGACATTCCACATCTTTTTTGGTATGGCTGCATTTAGAGTAACGCGAAATTCCGCACTGCCAACGGATTTGTAAAAGTATGGCAACTCAGTTGAGTGTTGCTCTGTATATGGTATAAATACTCTATTGTTTAAGAAAATCAAAAAAAAGTATCAAAGTCAAAAAATTACTCTTGATATTCATTTTTTTGTAGAACTTTGCTGGTAAATTTATAGACAAAACGCTGATAATTTACGGAAGCGTAGGATTATCAGGACAATTTACATCAGAAACATCTAGGTGTTTTCTGCAATAACACTCAACTTTAATTCTGAACAACCATGAACACAACTTGGCAAGACATAACCCAGGTGATGGAAGTTGGTTTATCAATGAGGGTGCGATATTTCTCAGAACAATTATTAGCACAATCGCCAACCTTGCCATCGGAACGACCCGATACAGTCACTTACCTGCAAGGAACTCTACAACAGGTACTTAATTTTATGCCCCGTTTGCTGGGAGCAGTGCTGATTTTGTTAGTTGGCTGGCTGATTGCTGCTATTGTATCTGCTGTAGTACGCTCGCTCCTCAAACGCACCAATATAGACAACCGCATTGCTTCGGGGATAACCGGTGGTAGGGATGTTCCTCAAGTAGAGGGAATTATCTCCAGCATAGTCTTCTGGAGCATCCTACTCATAACAATAGTTGCCGTTTTAGATACGTTACAACTTAGAGTTGCTTCTCAGCCGCTCAACAGTTTTCTCAATCAAATTGGTGACTTTTTACCCAGACTAGTTAGTGCTGCGGTTATCTTAGGAGTCGCCTGGTTAGTGGCTAGTTTAGTCAAGCTGATAACCATACGCGCACTACAAGCGTTGCGGATAGACGAACGATTAAATCCACCACAAGACGATAGGCTAAATCTCAATAGCTTGTCTATCAGTGAGACGATTGGCAATGCTCTGTATTGGTTTATCTTTTTAGTCTTTCTCATCCCGTTGCTTGAGAATTTAGGGTTAACCCAAGCATTAACACCAGTAGAATCTCTTGTCACACAGATTATCTCAATTATACCCAATATTTTGGGTGCAACGTTAATTGCTGCGATTGGCTGGTTTGTGGCTAACATCGTGCGTCGAATTGTCACAAACTTACTGGGGACAACGGGAATTGACAATTTGGGAAATCGGTTTGGATTGAGTGGAGTTTCAGGAACGCAATCCCTATCGATGATTATCGGTACAATTGTTTATGTCTTGATTTTGATTCCTGTCGCAATTGCGGCACTCAATCAACTGCAAATTGCAGCGATTTCCGTACCGGCAATCTCAATGCTGGAACAGATTCTCAATGTACTGCCGAGTATCTTTACAGCAATAGCTATTTTGATTATTGCCTATTTTGTTGGGCGGTTTGTATCAGAGTTGGTAACTAATATACTCACAAGTATAGGATTTAACAACATTTTCTCTGTTCTCGGTCTGCCATCACCGACCAGACGAGTCGTCATTGCACAAGAACCAATAGCACCTGGAGTATCAAAGAGCACTCCGTCGGAAATCGTCGGCATTATCGCTCTTGTCGGTATTATGCTGTTTGCAACTTTGGCAGCAGTTAATATCCTGAACATTCCAGCGCTCACAGTATTGGTGAGTGGTATTGTGGTAGTGTTGGGGCGGATTTTGGCCGGATTGGTCGTATTCGCTATCGGTTTGTTTCTGGCAAATCTTGCTTTCAGCATTATTACCAGTTCTGGCAATCGCCAAGCACGGATTTTGGGACAACTCACCCGGATTGCGATTATTGCCTTTGTATCTGCAATGGCACTGCAACAGATTGGTGTTGCTAGTGATATTGTGAATTTAGCTTTTGGACTTTTACTGGGAGCGATCGCCGTTGCTATTGCATTGTCGTTTGGTTTAGGTGCTCGCGATATTGCCAGAGGACAAGTCCAAGAGTGGCTTGACTCCTTCAAAGGAAGAAATTAACTAGTTGTTTGCTCTGAAGACGGACTATAACCTCTCAGGCTTTATATCTTAAGCCGTGAATCTTGTCAAGAGCCAAAAGTTATCCTTAACCGGAGAACCTTGGCTCTTGAGTACCTTAAGACAAAACGTGCAATCTGAGGTGTTTTCACCGATTTGTCGCAAATAATGTGTAAATTTTTATGAGTTTGCAAATTACAAACAACAATCTAAAGGTATAATTGTAGAGAAAAACAAAAAATAAGGGAAACAAACAACAAATCTAGAAACAGCGAAATATAAAAAGAAGTAGGATTTCACGAATCGTTGGAACTATAAAAAAGGTTTTGCAGCAAACAAGCAGCTTTTTATTGACTCAGAATCACAGAATGCAAAAATCGCTGCTATTTTTCAGAAAAGATTTCGGGAATCACCCTTGATTGGGTTGTAGTAAGCATTGAGACTAAGACTTGGCTGAACATGAACTGTTAGACCATGAGTAGGAGAAGATAGAGCCGTGGGTAGACAGTGCGTTATAGTACTGCCTCCTCTACAGGTAACTGGCGTTGAGGTTACGTCCCTTGTAGCGACTGACGTCGAGCTTTTCTCCTATAGCCTCCTATCCGTACAATCTTAAAGGGTGGTTTCCGGCTAAGAGTCTGCGACTAGAAGTTGGAAAAGTTTTCAAGTGTTTAGTTAAACCTCATCTACTTATGCTTAATCAAAATCCTCTAAAAGCCCCAATCACCAAGAGCCAGTTCAAGAAATTAGCTTGCGCTGTAGGAATTGCTGGTGTCACTACCCTCATCAGTGTTCCTGTGTTAGCCAAATTCTATCCTCCTATGGCTCTTTTTCAGCCTTCAGCTCATCGCAGTTATCCCTACCGCAACTCTGAGAAAAGCATTGCTGATACACTAAGCCAAAATACTAAATTTGCTAATCTTTATCATGAGTTGAAAAAAGCAGGTCTTCTGGATACTTTGAAGCAAGGTAATTACACAATATTTGCTCCAACCAATGAAGCCTTTAATGCTTTACCTAAAAAGGACTTTGAGCGATATAGCCAGCCACAAAATCGAGCCAAAGTGCTGAAGTATCATTTAGTTACTAGTAATATTACTGGTAAAGACCAAGACCTAAATGGTAAATTAGTCACAACTGTTGAAGGGGATCAAATCAAAATAACTGTTGACCCAGAAGGCACAGTCAAGCTGAATAATGCGATTGGTAAGCATCCCTCTATCAAAGCAAGCAATGGTGTGATTATTGAAGTTGACAAGGTACTTATGCCCCCTGGGTTGTAAAACTCTACTTGTACGGGTGGTCAATCTCTGCTCTGCGCAGACCTCGTAAGTGCAGAGCACGCAATCATGACCTCTTCCGTAAGGCGTGCCGTAGGCATACAAAGCAGCGTCTCGTAGAAAACTGATCGCCAAATTGTATTCAACATAACTTGCTATTTTGCCTCGTTCCCAGTCTCCGACTGGGAATACCCATTTGGAGGGCTGTAGCCTCCCTTGATCACAGTATAATTGACACCAATGGGCACAGCATCCTGTGCCCATTTTTATTGTGTGTGTCGTTTATTGCCAATTCCCCACTAGTACAAACGGTGCCCAGAAATGGGGGTGAGTGTAATCCTGATTTTTGAGAGCGAGCTGATTTTTGAGAGCCAATTGTGCTTGTTGCAAGGCTTGTGCTTTATTTATGTTTGTCTTCTTGGATTGCTCTAACTGACGATAAAATTCACCCATGACTTGAGCAGTACTTTTATCTTCTACAGACCACAGTGTCGCCAGTGTACTGCGTGCTCCAGAACGCACCGCAACTCCAGCCAATCCTAAAGCAGCTCGATCATCTCCACTAGCTGTCTGGCAAGCACTGAGAACTAATAATTCGATTGGTGTACGCTGGTACTGGGTGTTGTCTCGCAGTAAGCCACCCAATTCTTTAACATTGATGCGGCGATCCCAAGCGAGGATAAACGTATCCTTAACCCTGGAGCTAAACTGACCATGAGTTGCTAGATGGACTATGGGAGGAACACGAGATGCAGCAGTCTGTTTTTGAATCTCGGCGGTAGTAAATTTTTCGTTGAGGAGTTCCTTAGATGAAACTCCAAATTTTTCGATTTGTTCTAGTTCCTGCTTTACGTAACTTAATTTTGGAAAACTCTCATTTGGGGGGTTTTCGCTGAGTCCGGCTGTTAAAGCTCTCAAACCAACCTTTGAAATTGGTTTTGGATTCACTAGCTGCAAACCAGGTGTTACAGCAATGGCATACTTTTCTAGTAGATACTGCTTGCCATCGTGAAGAATACCCATAGGGATATTCCGCAAGTCTTTATCCAGTACAAAAGCCAAAGTCTGGACTTTACTGTTTGCTAACTCTGCTTCCAGTGGTTGAATTATCCAGCCATACAATTTTTGGTATATAGGCAAAAAGTCATTCTCTTTACTGGTAAAAGTGGCGAGAGAACGTTGCACATCGTCTTGTACAATTTTCTTAAGTTCTCCTGGACCAACAGGAGCTGTATGAAGGGTTAAAGGTTGATTTGGTAGGCTCAGAATAACCTCTAACCGGTCTTCCAAAGCAATTGTATAGATAACTGCTGCGGTTTTATCTATATCATCAATCTTTTGAGCTTTTGCCTCTACGCAGGATTCTCGGAAAAAGTTGTTTAATTCAGCTAATTGTAGAGATTCAATAACGGTACGAGCTTGATCTATGTATGTTTGAGGGTTTTCCTTTTTTTGAGTTTGTTTTAATGAATCTACCTGTTTTGTTCCTGCTTGTTTTAAGGAATCTACATATTTTAAATCTAACTCAACTAACTCTCGATAAACTGGTTCGACATTGTTCCGAAAAGAAAACTGTACTTCTGGGTTGATTGCTACTAACTCACTGCGTAGTGACTGAAGGGCATTATATGCTTTGGTGTAAGCGGCGATCGCATCCTTAGTCTCTCCTTGCTCTTTACGTATCCGCCCCAACTGCCAGAAATACTGGTAAGCTACATCTGGTGTTGAAAAACTGGAAGCTAAACTTAGAGCTTGTTTTGTTAATTCTTCTGCTTTCGGTAAATCTTTCTTCAGTTCGTACAGTCTGCCACGATTTCCCAAAGCATAAGCCTCCGCTCTTTTGTCTTCCAAACTTCTGGCTTGTTGTGCAGCTTTCTCCAATATCCTATCAATGTCGTCAAGGATTGGGAGTTTGGAATTAGCTTGGAGTGGGAATTGTTCTTGTTGAGCTAATTTGAGTAAATTCTGAGCAAAGTTGATTTGGAGGTACACTCCTGTCCGGCTAGCAGACAAGTTGTTCAGTTCAGGATTGAGCTTGTTCCATAATTGTTCTGCTTCTAATATTGTTTTCTGATTATCTTCTTGCGACAAGTTCTCCGACTGTTGTGATTCTGACGATTTTTTTGGTTTCAACTCGCTCAACCACAAGCTCAGTTTATTCAGTTCTGCTTGTTGTCGCACAGTTGGCGATGGAGACAGCTTCACGACTTTAGTGTAAGAATCAAGTGCTTCTCGTTGAGATTCCTCTCTTGTGTCCCGAACTAGATCAACTTCACCTAAGTCACGTGCTGTATTGCCTAAACTCAGATAAACATCAGCTTGCTCTTGGGGAGAATTTAAATTTTGAGCTTGCTTTAAACTTGCTTTCAAAATCATTTGAGACTGCTCTAATTGACCAATGAATCGCTGCAGTTCTCCGAGACTTCGTAATCCCACAACTTTGTATACAGAAGGACGTTGAAGTTCAATGGCTTGAAGTTTTTTCGTGAGTTCTTCTGGAGTTAATTGACCTAACTTATCACAGCTTTTTACCCCGAGTTCTTGATTGAAAACTTCTAATAAAGTACTACAAGCACGAGGATAAAGACCCAAATCTTGCATCGCTTGAGCTTGATTAATCTTGCTCTGTGCTAATTTTTCTGGATCATTCGCTCTTGCATAAATCTTAGTTGCTTCTTGCCAAGAGTTGAGAGCATCTGCTGTTTGACCTAATTCTCTTTGCAAAGAGCCTTGAATCTCCAAGCTTTGAGCCAAGACTTTTAATTCTTGTTTTCCTTGTAATGGTGTTTTCAAAAGTGCCAAACTGTCTTCGATTGCCTTTTTAGCTTGTTCCCACTGTCCCAGTTGTTGATAGCTCAAAGAGAGATTGCTCAACGCCATTGCTTGATTTAATCTATCTTTTCTAGCAGCAAAAACACTCGCTGTTTGTTTCCAAGCTGATGCTGCTTCCTCAAATCTTCCACTCTGATAGAATTTGACTGCTTTGTTAGCTAACTGTTCAGCATCATATGGAGATTGGACAATCGAGGTTGGTGAGGTTGGCGAAGAAACTTTAGCCCCAACAACAGGCGATATTCCTGAGAGGATAAATAATAAGGCTGCCAGAACAAGCGATCGCTTTTTATATATTCTTTTGGAGAAATTTCGTATCTTTCTGAGTAGATATTTGTGGAATATCATATTTGGCTCCTTCTGTCAAAAATATATAATGATTACTAATTCCTAAGTTCCGTTAACAGACACATACCTCAACGTACAGCACAACGACTAGCAGGTATTAGTTGCGTAAGTCCTGAGCTGTTTTAGAAAATATTGAAGAATTCACCAACTCAGAATGGGCTGCGCTTTTGCACTCTACAGGAGTCAACAATCCTTTAGTGGGGGATTGGGGTTCGTCACTGTCTTGTTAAGCACGCTCATCAAAGATTTAGTGAGGGACTTAAACCCCCTTATTTAGATCTTGCACCTTGACTTTAGTACCTCTTGAACTTAACGTTCAGGGCTGCATAGCCAAAGTCCGTTAAAAATCAGATCTTGCACCAGTATCAACAACGAAGCAGAGCCTCGATATCTTGTTCCCAGGCTGTAGCCCAGGAACGAGGGTTGGGAGGCTCAGCCTCCCGATAATTGAGAATGCTGCAAGATGTTAGTTAAAACGGACTTAAACTTTGAGCCAAGAAATTTCTTTCTTCGCGGACAAGAATTATGCTGCAAGAATGGTATCAGTATTGTACGTTTAATTTGGTTGTTTTACTTGTGAAGAATTTTATCTGTCTGCGGCGCAACTATTCGCAGGTGTTTGCGGTTGACGTTGTGGGCCAGTTTTGGTGGGATCATATGCTACCAGCACCACCTGACCTTTTTCGTTATATATCCAACCTTGAGCAGGTATTATGCGTTTGACAGGTGGATTGGTAGATCGTTGCGTGTAAGTTGCAGTTGTTGAACTTACCGTACTGGGAATAGGCTCAATTAAATCAACACGCACATTGTCACTACTGAGGATTTTATTAGGATCAGTTGGCAATCCTCCACGCCCGGTGATGGTAAAGGTACTACCAAAACCTTTAGCACAGGGGTTTTGGGCAATCTGCTGTCCGGGGTCGATCACAGTTTCTGTCAATTCAAATAATCCTTGACTAGGATCAATCTCTGGTGTGTTAAATTGCACAGTACCACTATACTGTGGACCGCGTTCGGAAGTCGCACTAATCACGCTGTCTGGAGAAAGAAATCTATTACCTTTAGTTGTAATGTTTACCTTCCCTCCATAACCTTGTTGGGCATTGGCTGTGATTTTGCTATTTTCCAAGGCAACTAGGTTGTCAGTGTTGATGGTAATATTGCCTCCATCAGCTATGTTTGTCGCATTTGTGGTGATATTGCTGTTGCGGCGCAAGATAACGTCGTCGGAATTCAGGATAATGTTGCCCTGTCCTGCTGTGGTGTTGGCGTTAATAGATGCTCGGTTGTCCAGTTTGATGGAGTTAGCCGTAACAGTTAGCAAGCCTGCACTTCCTCCTCCTGAACTGCTAACACTAACTTGTCCGTCGTTAGTCAAGTCAACAGCACTGGCATTAATATTTATATTGCCGCCTCTAAAATTGCCTTCAGTTGTTGCTGTGACAGTACCATAATCTGATACACGTAAGTTACGAGTATTGATAGTGATATCACCAGCATTACCTCCGGCAAATCGCTTACTAGTCGTTGTCACCGTAGTATTTTCAAAGTCACCAGAGCGATCGCTGTCGTCCGATATAAGTGGCTCTTTGCCTGAAATTTCTACTCGATTAGTGCCATTAATCAGAATCTTACCAGAGTTACCACTGTTGAAGGATCTAGAGGAGACTTCTGTGCCATCTGTGATAAAAATAGAGCTTCCACTAATGTTTATATCACCTGCATTGCCTAGTGTTGGGTATGTTCTGGTTGCATCGGGAAATCCAACAGCAGTGTTGACCAAAGTATGTTGCAAATAGACCGGACCAGACGATTGTATTGTAATGTTGCCAGAATTTCTTCCTCTACCAAAGACTTGGCTAACAACGGAGCTATTGTTTACTAATGATACAAACTGATTACCTTCCAATGATATATTGCCCGCATTTCCGCCGAAGCTGCCCGCAACCAAAAAAGCATTGTCTAAAGATATAGAAGTATTCGCTTTTAGTGATATGTTTCCGCTTTGTGGTACACCGCCGTAAGTGGAGATAAGTGTATCCCCAGCACTTGCATCCTGCCCAATTAAAGAAATCGAGCCTGTGGTGGCTTCAAGTGATATGTTTCCAGAAGGTCCACTTCCACGCGGGCTTGTATTTAATGTAGGAGGAAGCGGAGAATCTGTTGGAGTACTAGCCTTATTCGTGATCGAAATTTCACCAGCTTTAATATTAATGTTACCTGCATTGCCAGTAGCATCTTCATCTACAATATTAGTCACTTGGCTGGGATAGTTAATACTCACTTTCCCAATCCCATTGAGTGTAATGTCTCCTGGTGGTGAGTTATCTGCTGTTAATCCTTTGCCAACGCCAGCAAAAATATTTCCTCCCAAAAGGTCTATATTTCGGGCATTCAGGACGACACTCCCTGCTCCTGTTGCACGTACATCAACAGTTGCACCATTTGTGAGCGATATATCACCGAATTGTACTCCCACAGGAAAACTCAAGCTTCCATTACTACTCAACCCAACTATCCCAGGAGCAGACAATCCTCCTATCTCAACTCGTCCTCCTGGTGCTGTTATTGCACCGCTATTTAAACTGACGTTACCACCTACCAGTGCGAAGGAGTTTCCTTGAGGAACACTAAGAACAGCAGATTGACTAGTAATATTTTGGGGATTATCGCGATACCTCAATCCAATCGGAACATTAATAGTTAACAATGGCGGCGCTTGCGGGTTAGTCGCACTAAATTCAAACCCATTGTCAAATAAAAAACTATTCGCGGTACTCCCCAAAAAGGAACCACCGATATTTAATTGGGCATTTGGTCCAAAAATAATCCCTGCTGGATTGAGTAAAAATAAGTTCGCTTTGCCGAGTGTTCTAATCAAACCATCAATATTAGAAACAGAACCACCTGTCACCCGGTTGATGATGTTTAGGACATCCGTTGCATTATTGAAGTTCGCCGAGCCACCTGTGGGTACAGAAAATTCTTTAAAGCTGTGAAAAAGATTTCCTCCTCTTCTAGTTCCATCATTGATGTTGAAATTTTTGCCGTCAGGAGTGGTAACTGTGGTGGATACAGTTCCATCAGCAGAGACTTGCGCAACTGCAATACTCATAGGCGTAAGACTGCCCATAATCGATAGAGGTACAGTGAGTAAAGACAGCAAATATATTTTGTTTACGTTGTGCGATAGCCTAAATGTTTTCATACGAGTATGCATTTTTTCTAAAGATTTTTTACATTGGTTTTTATGAGTCAAAGCTAAGCTGTAACCAAAACGCGCGGGTGTAAGCGGAAAGAAAAAACGATATTTTTGTACAACAAAGCTCCTGAACCACCAAAGGTGTCAAGCGCCCCACTGATTTATTTTTTACACCCTTACACAGTTCGGACGTTCGGCGAAGCTATCTCCTGAGCCCTGAGTCCCAAAGGGACACGCT
>NZ_CAWPKW010000202.1:0-66620 GCF_963888615.1 Brasilonema octagenarum UFV-OR1
CGCTTGCGCTTACGCAGTCGCCTACGGAGGAGCCAGTACTGCGGGAGGGTTTCCCTGGTGCAGGTATCTGGCGTTGGAAAGCGGTCATTCGCGCTGTCTGACTCCCTCATTCCCGCACTCCCTCTATCTCCCCATCACTCTATCTACTGATCACAAGTATGTCTCATCCTCTCTACGTCGCTTTCATTTGGCATCAACATCAACCGCTGTACAAATCTCCCACCAAAGCGCAGTCAGGTTCTCAGTATTATCATTTACCTTGGGTGCGTTTGCATGGTACAAAGGACTATCTCGATCTGATACTGATTTTAGAGCGCTATCCTCGGTTGCACCAAACAGTCAATTTGGTACCATCGCTAATATTGCAGCTTGAAGATTACATCGCTGGCACTGCCTTTGACCCTTATTTGGAACTTACCCTCAGACCAACTGAGCAGCTTTGTGACCAACACAAACGATTTATCATAGAGCATTTTTTTGACGGTAATCACCACAATCTGATTGACCCCCATCCCCGTTACGCCGAGTTGTATAACACAAGACTTGACGAAGGCGAAGCTTGGTGTTTCACAAATTGGCAGGAGCAAGATTATAGTGATTTGTTAGCTTGGCACAATCTCGCGTGGATAGACCCTATGTTTTGGGATGACCCAGAAATTGCAGCTTGGTTAAAGCAGGGTCGAAATTTTACTTTGGGCGATCGCCAGCGAATTTACTCAAAACAGCGAGAAATTCTTGGCCGCATCATACCACAGCATAAGGCAATGCAGAATACAGGGCAGTTAGAAGTTACAACTTCGCCCTACACTCACCCCATCTTGCCCTTACTAGCCGATACTAACTCTGGTCGTGTCGCGGTGCCTGATATGACATTACCAAAATCTCGGTTTCAGTGGGCAGAAGATATTCCTCGGCATCTGCAAAAAGCTTGGGATTTGTACATTGATAGATTTGGAACCACGCCACGTGGTTTGTGGCCCTCGGAACAATCCGTCAGCCCCGAGATATTGCCGGATATTATTAATCAAGGATTTAAGTGGATTTGCTCAGATGAAACAGTGTTGGGCAGCACGCTCAAACAGTTTTTTCACCGCGATGGTGCGGGAAATGTCCAAAACCCGGAATTACTGTACAAACCATACCGATTGCAAACACCAGCTGGTGATGTGTCTATTGTCTTTCGGGACCACAGATTATCAGATTTGATTGGCTTTACGTACGGTTCCATGCCAGCAAAACAAGCAGCGGCGGATCTTGTGGGGCATCTGCAGGCGATCGCCCGAATGCAACGCGATAGACAAAGCGAACAACCTTGGTTAGTAACGATTGCCTTGGATGGTGAAAACTGCTGGGAATTTTATTCTCAAGATGGCAAACCTTTCTTAGATGCTTTGTATCAAAGCCTCAGCAACGAACAACGTATAAAACTCGTTACCGTCTCAGAATTTCTTGAACAGTTTCCGCCAACAGCCACTATCCCAGGAGAGCAACTGCACAGTGGTTCTTGGGTAGATGGTAGCTTTACCACTTGGATCGGCGATCCTGCTAAAAATCGCGCGTGGGATTACCTCACACAAGCCAGAGCAACTTTAGCCAATCATCCAGAAGCAACAGAAGAAAACAACCCTGAAGCATGGGAAGCTTTATATGCAGCAGAGGGTTCTGATTGGTTTTGGTGGTTCGGTGCGGGGCATTCCTCTAATCAGGATGCGATGTTTGACCAGTTATTTCGAGAGCACTTGTACGGAATATATAAGGCGTTAAATGAACCGATACCACCTTATCTGCGCCAACCTGTAGAAGTTCATGAGGCGAGCGCTAATTCTCGTCCAAAAAGCTTTATTCATCCAATCATAGATGGCAAAGGCGATGAGCAAGACTGGGACAAAGCCGGACGCATAGAAGTTGGCGGCGCACGCGGAACAATGCACAATAGCAGTCCTATTCAACGGCTTTGGTACGGAGTGGATCATGTGAATTTTTATTTGCGCTTAGACTTCAAAACAGCCATTAAACTAGGGGAGGATGTGCCACCAGAATTGAATTTACTGTGGTATTATCCTGACAAAACGATGCACAACAGTCCTGCTCCCTTAGCACAAGTGCCGGATACATCTCCAATGAATTATCTGTTCCACCACCATTTGGAGATTAATTTGTTAACGCAATCGATTCAGTTTCAAGAAGCTGGCGAGCAGAATCAATGGTATCCGCGTGCTAGTCGTGCTCAAGTCGCTTTAAACAAATGTTTGGAATTGGCAGTTCCTTGGGCAGATTTGCAAATTCCCCCAGATTCTCCCTTACACTTGATTTTGGTGCTTTCGGAGGAAGGACATTTCTGCGATTATCTTCCAGAAAATGCTTTGATTCCAATTGAACTACCTTAAGTAAAAAAAAGGGGTTTAGGGGTTTCTCTACACCCCTTTTTTTCACTTGTGTTCGTGTAGCGTATCTGTAAAACTTTTTCTGCTATAGCTATCGCCAACTCTATTAGGACGTAGGGAACGCTTAACGCTTAAGAGGAAATGCTTACTCAGATCTTGCACCTGGAAAAATTAATGTCAAAACCACAACTACGTGCAAGGGGAATCAATCGCTCAATTTTAAATTGTTGCCCAAAACTTTTTCGAGATGGCGGTTTCCTACGAATTCATAACCTTCAACCTTCTTTCCCAAAATCAAAGACTCAAGCTGCTTCAACTTACCAATTTCTACAGGTAACTCACTCAACTTCTGTCCCGACAAGTCTAACTCTCGCCTACCCTCAGCCATCGCGCAATCTACCAGTACCAATAACTCATCCTGCGTCATAATTCCAAAGAAAAGGGTAAAAGGAAAAAAGATTGATGAAGATTATTTGACTGGAGTTTTTAGTGGATCATGAACTTTGAGTTCAGGACTAAGGATGAAAATAAGTACACTTGAAGTAATACTAATTTAATATGAAGTTGTATCAGTTACCAGCGAGCAGTTATCAGTTGTTACTGTTCACTGTTAAGCGTTTCCTAGCTCGACGAGTCAATTCACAAAATCAAACCGGATTCCTTAGCTGCGATGCTTTGCAGCTTGTGATATTGAGTAATTAATAAACTTTTCTATGTAGATATGCGTATAACTATGTTTTTAAAAAAAAGATGAGTTTTGTTTACACAAATCACCGTAGTACTGATACTAATACGTAAAATTATCATAATAAAAAATATTAGAATTTTATTGACATTTTGTATAATAAGAGTAAGGATAAATCATCATGAAATTTTTAAGGAATAACTGAAGCGTAATTTATCACGCAGTCGTGCCTACCAATGATGATCTGCTGCCTTAATCCTGATTGTTCAAATCCCGTGAATGCCAGTGGAAAAAAGTTTTGCAGAACGTGCAGCACTCCACTGATAGCATTGCTACGAAATCGCTTCCATATTATTAAAGTTCTTTCTGACGAGGGCGGATTTGGTAGAACTTATTTAGCAGAAGATGTAGATAAATTAAATGAACGATGTGTTGTCAAGCAGTTAGCACCAAGAATCCAGGGAACTTGGGCACTAAAAAAAGCAATAGAATTGTTTGAAAAAGAAGCTCAGCGGCTACAAGAACTTGGAACACATTCTCAAATTCCAACGCTTTTAGCTTACTTTGAACAAGATAAATATCTGTATTTGGTACAACAGTTTATTGATGGTCAAAATTTGTTAACGGAACTCCAACACAAAAAAAAGTATAACTGTAGTGAAATAAAAAAAATATTGCTAGATTTACTACCGGTTCTCAAGTTTATCCATGAGCAAGGAGTGATTCATCGAGATATAAAACCACAAAATATTATCCGCCGTCAAGCATCTTTATCCTCAACAACAGCGGTTTCAGGAATAGGCAAAAATCTAGTCCTGATTGATTTTGGTTCTGCAAAGCAGTTAACAGCACAAGCACAGATGAAAATCGGGACTTCGATTGGTTCACAAGGCTATTCCCCGATTGAACAAATCAGGGACGGTGCTGCTTATCCAGCTAGTGATTTGTTCGCTCTTGGGGCTACTTGCTTTCATTTACTAACTGGAGTTTCCCCCTTTAAGTTATGGACAGAACTTGGATATAGCTGGGTAAAAGATTGGCAACAGTACCTGAGATATCCAATCACTGAAGAATTAACAGAAGTTCTCCACAAGCTATTGCAAAAAGACATAGAGCATCGCTATCAATCAGCTCATCAAGTTCTTGGTGATTTGCTCATCAAGCACCAAAGACAATCACTATCAACACCCGTAACTCAAATAAAGCGCATTAGGAAATTCTCAATTACTCAACTGCAATCTATATCAAAACCATATCTATCATTGAGAAATTTGCTGTTGGGTGGCAGTGCGATTATAGTATTTGCTTCTGGAGAATTTTGGTATCGACAATTCCATCGTTTGGAAATGACAAGATCCGTTAGTTGGAATCAGCAAAACACTAGCGCAACAAATCGAGAAATGATTTTTTCTCATAGTACACAGTCGGCTGCTTCAGAAAATTTTTTATTAGTTTCAACGGTCAAAGGATATACCAACTCAATTTTGTCCGTCGCTATTAGCCCAGATAACAAGGCAATTGCTAGTAATAGCGATGATACAATTAAACTGTTGAGTTTGGTCACCGGACAAGAAATTTCCACTTTTAGCGGTCATACCAACAGAGTTAATTTCATAAGCTTCAGTCCAGACGGATACTTTAGCGCGAGTGCTAGTGAAGATAAAACCATAAAAATTTGGAATCTGGCAACTGGACAACAAATCCGCACTATGTACGGGCATACTCACTCAGTCAATACCCTTGCTTTTAGTCATGATAGTAAGATACTTGCCGATGGCAGTGATGACAAAACCATTAAACTTTGGAATTTGGCAACAGCAGATGAAATACGTACACTAAAAGGACATTCTAGTTCAGTTCGGTCTGTAGCCTTTAGTCCCGACGATAATACCCTCGCCAGTGGTAGTTTTGACAAAACCATCAAACTGTGGGACTTGGCAACAGGACAGCAAATACGCACACTTGAAGGTCATTCTGGCAAAGTGACCTCTGTTGCATTTAGTCCTGATGGTAGAATAATTGCTAGTGGCAGTTTTGATCAGACGATCAAACTGTGGAATTTGGCAACAGGACACCTAATCCGCACACTTGAAGGTCATTCCGACGGGATTCAATCTCTGGCGTTTAGTTCAGATGGAAAAACTCTTGTCAGTGGAGGTAACGATAAAACTATTAGGATTTGGCAAACCTCTCTTTAAGTTTTTTGATTTTAAGGCTTTTCTGGTGTCAACACTACAGGAAATAAGTTAAAGCGTGATCGTAAATCTGGAATATAATCGCTTCAATCATTAAGTAAACATATTCCCACACCAAAATTATGCTCTCTACTTCACAAAGGTAGCAATATGAGAGCAGCACAACTTTAGATCTTGCAAGGGTTCTGTGAACATGACTGATTCAAAAGTTAAAGTGTTGACGAGTGTGGCGATCGCACTTTTAGGATTTGGGTGTATTTGGTATTTTGAATCTTCCCACACTGCTATTAGTGCATCCTCTCACTATGGTGAACCTCAAACAACACCCTTGGAAAAATTTTCTGAAGCCTTTACCCTTCCCGGACACTCAGATTCAGTTTTAGCTGTTGCTGTTAGCCCTGATGGACACACACTTGTCAGTGTCAGTGGAGACAAAACTATCAAACTGTGGAATCTGCATACAGGTAAGGAAATCCGGACTCTAGTAGGGCATTCTGATTGGGTGAATTCAGTTGCATTTAGTCCTGATGGAAAGACTCTTGTAAGTGGAAGTGCTGATAGAACTATCAAGGTGTGGAATCTGGATACGGGAAAACAAATCAGGACTCTGACAGGACATTTAGCTTCAGTTCAAACTGTTGCTATTAGCCCTGATGGTTCAACTCTTGCTAGTGGCAGTTGGGATCAAAGTATTAAATTGTGGAAATTGGCTACCGGTAAAATCATTCGTACCCTCAAAGGTGGTTGTGACGTAATTAACACCGTTGCGTTTAGCCCAAATGGAAAGACTCTTGCTAGTGGTAACTATTTTGACAGCAGCATTAACTTATGGGATGTAGCTACAGGAAAGCCAACTAAGACCCTCAGAGGTCACTCTCAAGCTGTTTCCTCCCTCACCTTCAGCCCAGATGGAAAAACCCTTATAAGTGGTAGTTGGGACAAGACGCTCAAATTGTGGGAAATTGCTACACAAAAAGAAATCACCACCCTTGTAGGACATGCTAATAGGGTTTTGTCTGTCGCTGTCAGTCCAGATGGGAAAATTATTGCCAGCAGTAGTTGGGACAAAACTATTAAACTTTGGAATGTAGCAATGGGAAAGCAAATAGCCAGCCTAACGGGGCATACCAATAGAATTTGGTCTGTGGCGTTTAGTCCAGATGGTAAGACTCTTGTTAGTGGTAGTTTTGATAAGACGATTAAAGTTTGGCACTTTGCGTCAAGATGATGAATAACCGGAGTTTACACTTCAGGGAATTTGCATTACGTACCCGGTAAGTATTATAGAAGAGTTCCAATTACTCTACATAAAACTATCCGCTCTAGTTTTAGATCAGTTGACCTAGAACTAGAGCGGTGTAGCGGGTCTTCAAGTTGCAACCAGACTGCCGGAAGGGACTCCAAGCTAGCCTAGCCAATTAGTTAATCTAAATCTTAATTAAAGACTAGAGCTAACTGCTAGAGAACAGCCCCGGCACACAGCCGGCTAACTGCAACTTGATGACCCATAATTGTACTACTTTCTATCATGGGCATCACCTCCTTGTTGCCTAAGCGGTCTTAGTATCAAAAAGGCGGAGTTTTTAGCTCCGGGTTATTCACCTTTATTCAATATAACACAACTTTCTCCCACAATGAGAATATCCTTGATTCTTTATCTAAACTTCAATGATAAAATCCGACAACTCTTCCAACCAGATTGCTGAAACAGCCCTCTCAGTCGCTGGTTTAACTGACTATATCCGCTTTTTACTAGAACAAGACGAACAATTGCAACGAGTTTGGGTGACTGGAGAAGTTTCCAGCGCCAGCCAGCATCGCAGTGGGTTATTTTTTACGCTACAAGATCCTGATGGTGGTGCTGCAATTAAGTGTGTGGTGTGGAATAGTCAATTGACAAAACTGGCACAAATGCCTGTTCGAGGTGAGCAGTTAATTATCTTAGGTAGTATAAGGCTTTATCCTCAAAGGGGAGAGTATCAGCTTTCTGTTTGGCAAGCTTTGCCCGCTGGGGTTGGTTTGCAAGCGCTACGTTATCAGCAACTGCGAAAACGGTTGCAGGCTGAGGGGTTATTTGATTCGCAAACAAAGCGATCGCTTCCTCATAATCCCCAAACAATCGCCGTTGTCACCTCACCCACGGCTGCTGCTTGGGGCGATATTCAAAAAACTCTCAAACAAAGGTATCCTGGTTTATACGTTCTTTTTTCTCCTGCTACAGTCCAAGGTGAGCAAGCCCCAGAATCTATAGTGAATGCTATTCGACGAGTGGAGATGGATGGACGTGCTGAGGTGCTACTTTTAGCAAGGGGTGGTGGTGCAGTTGAGGAATTGGCTTGCTTTAATGATGAACGAGTCGTGCGAGCAGTTGCTTGTTGTTCCATTCCGGTAATTACTGGGATTGGTCATCAAAGGGATGAGTCTTTGGTAGATTTGGTGGCAGATGCTGCAGTGCATACACCGACAGCTGCAGCGGAGTTGGTTGTTCCAGCACTGGCAGAATTATATAATCAGCATCAGCAACGAGTTGTTGCTTTACACCGAAGCGTATCTTTTTGTTTAGAAACAGCACAAAACAAACTGCAAGAAAAGCGAAACCGTCTGCGGCGCTTACGGTTAGATCGACAAGTACAGCAGGAAATACAGGAACTCAGTTGGAAGCGTCAGCAATTGGTGCGTGCGACAACAATGCAATTACACCAAGCAACGCAGCATATAGAAATGTTGCGCCAAAAGTTAACGACTCTTGATCCTAAAGCTGTTTTACAACGCGGTTATGCGGTGGTGCGTCAGCAAAATGGTGCGATCGCTCGTTCTGCTGCTGAGTTGGCTGTGGGAGAAGAGTTGTTAATTCAGTTGGGTCAAGGTGATATTAAAGTTAAAGTTACGGAAAAACCAGTGAACAATTAACAGTTAAATTTTGAGCCTAGTAGCGTATTGATTCAACCAGCAAAATACGTCGTCGTAGTTCACTCTGGAAGTTCTGTCGGTTTGGAAATGTAAGCAAAAAAGGAGGGCGTACACAGATGGGGAAAGGGAGGTTAGAAGCATTTAGCGATGGCGTGATTGCCATCCTCATCACCATTATGGTGTTGGAAATGAAAGTGCCGCATGGGTATGATTTAAAGGCGTTGCGTCCGCTGATCGCGGTATTTATGAGCTATGTGCTTAGTTTTATTTATCTCGGCATCTATTGGAACAACCATCATCACCTGTTACAGGCAGTCAGACATGTAAATGGTCGTATCCTTTGGGCTAATCTGCATCTGCTGTTTTGGTTGTCGCTAATCCCCTTTGTCACTGGCTGGATGGGCGAGAACCATTTCGCCGCTATACCAGTTGCCCTTTATGGTACGGTATTGTTGTTTGCTGCGTTAGCTTACATAATCTTGACCCGTACTCTGATTGGTCATCATGGCAGAGATTCCACTTTGGCGATCGCACTCGGTCGAGACTTCAAGGGCAAAATATCACTGGTGTTTTATGTGCTGGCAATTCCACTTGCTTTTGTCAACTCATGGTTTGCCTGTTTGTTATACATAATAGTCGCAGTCATGTGGCTCATTCCCGACCGTCGTATTGAGAAGACTCTAATTCCCTGAACAGTGCGATCGCCCCAAAGGGGCGGGCACTCTGTGCGATGATCTGCCGCTATGCTGCAGCAAAGCTATCCCCATCGCCATAATATAAAAGGATACGGAGACTTTTTATGAATCAAGGTTGGAATTACGAAGCTAAGGTTGCAGAAATACAAAGAATTATTGCTCGCATTGAGGCGGGTGATTTGGAATTAGAAGAAGTGTTTGAGCAATTTGCAGCTGCTGTTGAGTCTTTGCGTCAATGTGAAGGTTTTTTGCAGGATCGACAGCAAAAAGTAGATTTGTTAATTGAAACTTTGAAGGAGCAATAGTTCTTTGCTGCCTATTAAAATCTGAAGACAGATGAGATTGGTACCAAATCAGCATAAACTTTTTTTTGGTGGTAAAGCTAATAAAAGAGGTTGCTGTGGCTAAATTCCTATTCGTAACTGATTTAGACAATACTTTTGTAGGTGACGACAAGGCGCTGCTTGATCT
This sequence comes from Brasilonema octagenarum UFV-OR1, assembly GCF_963888615.1. Classification (NCBI taxonomy): domain Bacteria; kingdom Bacillati; phylum Cyanobacteriota; class Cyanophyceae; order Nostocales; family Scytonemataceae; genus Brasilonema; species Brasilonema octagenarum. The sequence continues at coordinate 9,341 of NZ_CAWPKW010000202.1, forward strand.
CAAGGATCGCTTAGAACAGTCACGCCAAGAGTACGGTAGTAAGATTGTTTATGCCACAGGGCGATCGCCTCTTCTTTACCAACAGATCAAAGATGAAAAAAATCTTTTAGAACCCGATGCCCTGATTCTATCTGTAGGAACAGAAATTTATCTTGACGGCAGTGATACTCCTGATTCAGAATGGTCAGAAAAACTTTCATCTGGTTGGAATCGCGAACTTCTAGTATCAACAACGACTGGTTTTCCTGAGTTAGTTCCGCAACCTGACTCAGAACAGCGTCCCTTCAAAGTGAGTTTTCTCCTTCAAGAAGATGTTGCACAAAGGGTTTTACCCCAACTGGAGTCAGAGTTGCAAAAATCTGGTTTAGACGTAAAGTTAATTTATAGTAGCGGTATAGACCTTGACATTGTACCTTCTGGAAGCGATAAAGGACAGGCAGTACAGTTTCTCCGCCAAAAGTGGAAATTTGTAGCAGAGGTAACGGTTGTTTGTGGCGATTCTGGTAATGATATTGCTTTATTCTCTGTTGGCAGTGAAAGAGGAATTATTGTCGGAAATGCTCGCCCAGAGCTACTTCAATGGTATAACCAAAATCCTGCCGACTATCGTTACCTGGCAACAAATTTTTGTGCAGGTGGAATACTCGAAGGTTTAAAACACTTTGGTTTCTTAGAATGATTAGCTATCTCAAAGGCATTGTTGCTGCTATCCAAGACAATAGCGTTCACCGCCATACTCTGACTTTGGAAGTCAATGGTATTGGGTATGATTTGCAAATCCCTGCACGACTGGCACAGCAGTTGCCAAATACTGGAGGTGAAGTGCAGATTTTTACCCATTATCAAATTCGAGAAGAGGTACCATTGCTTTATGGCTTTGGTTCACCAGGAGAACGAGATGTGTTTCGCCACTTGTTAGGTGTTAGTGGTGTTGGTGCAGCTATAGCGATCGCCTTGTTGGACACTTTGGAATTAGCAGAATTAGTGCAGACGATTATCACAGGTAATATTCAATTGCTTGTTCAAGCCCCTGGTGTTGGCAAAAAAACCGCAGAACGCATTTGTTTGGAACTCAAAAGCAAGTTAGTAGAGTGGCGTAAGACAGCAGGCTTCTTCGTCGCCACAGGCGGTCCAGCACCAGGTATTATCGAAGAAGTACAAATGACTCTCCTAGCATTGGGTTACACTGCCAATGAGGTGAGTCATGCCTTGCATGTCGTCAGTGAAGATATTGGACTTCCTAAAGATGCTTTTGTGGAAGAGTGGATAAAACAGGCGATCACTCATCTGAGCACTGAATATAGTCAGTAGTAGCCATATGTAGGGCACGCTCAGTGACAAAGACATTATGACCGAGCGATTCGCCTCAACCGGGATCTTGCACAGCGATTAAACTTTGAAGGTCTTTTACGTCTTTTTAACCAATTAGATTTTGGCTAAGTTTGCACTTAATGGATGATATCGTAAAAATCATGGCAGAGGTGTGCGCAGGCGATTAAGTAAAAAGACTTCTTGACCTTTTTTTGACTTCCGCACAGTGGGGTTGCGCCCCGCTACGCTAACACGGTTGCGCGAATGAGTGTGTGGTGTGAGGAATTTGAAGGAGCGCGTGGTCTTTCCTTATACCTTTTGGACTATATCGTTGTGAAGTGGAGTCGACTTTCTCATTGAAATAATATAAAGAGTTAATAGTATTTAGTAAGAGGTGTTTTTATGCCCTTGATTTTAGTTTTTGGTGGGGCTTATGTTTTGTATTTGTTTTTTAAAGAGCTCAAAGATGGTAAATGTATAGTTACCCGGGGGGGCGATAGTAGTACCTCATATAGTAGTAGGGATAGTTTATTTGATCCTACTGAGGGATGGGTACCTACCCACTCCGGGGAGGCATGGCCGCCGTGCGATAGCATTGAAGGCGGGTGCGACCATGATAGTTGGTAGAGTCAACCCCTATATTACCTCCAAAATGCAACGATGGTCAAACGCTCTATTAGCTTGGACAAACTTCTTTACCACTTGAGCCACTTCGGGACTTTCCGATACCTGGCACCGTCCCCAAAGTGTCAACTACACTGACCAGGTGAGGAAAAGTGCTTACCCTTATTCCTGGTTATTTTATGACCAGCCAGCAGCTTACTACCCCAGTGAGATTTGCTTGCTGGTTTTGGTTTGGGTTTGTATCGTTGACAAAAGCCGTGGTACTTTTTGGCGCATTCGTCCAATGTTTTACCCAGTCCTAGAAAAGCCGGATGCCCGCACAGAAAGACAATGCAATACAATAAATAAGTGCGGATCAGGTGCTCAGTTGAGTCAGCAATTGGCAATGGAAGTTCTAAAATTTACGGCTATGATTGACGAATCAGGATATTTGAGTCTTAATATTCCAAGGCAGTTAGCGGCACAAGAAGTGAACATTGTTGTTGTTTTGAATCCGGTTTCGTCATCTGGAAAGCAAAAACTTAACTATGATTTCTCCGACTTGGTAGGACGGTTAACTTGGAGAGGGGATGCACTCTGTATGCAGAGGACTCTACGGGATGAGTGGTAATCGCTACGTGTTGGGTACGAATGCAATCGTGGCTCTGCTTCAAACCATGTCTATGACTGAGATACCTCGTTGAAAATCAACCGACATCCAGAGTTAGCGCAAAGATAGAACAAAGCGCAAGCATTTTCCTTACCACTTCTGTGTCAATGCCCAAGATTTTCAAGCAGCTTAACTGATCCATCACGTTCAACATACTATACTCTGCCACACAGAAACCTTGCTCATAAGCGAACTGACGCGCCTGCTCAAGTGTTGCAAAATTATTATCTACCAAAGACCTGCCTGTAAGGTTAGTACCTGTTTGTAAGAGCTTCTGTAAAGAAGGGTCAAATTCTTGTGACTGGGTTAGACTAGCTGTGTGAATAAAGTCAGGGGTAATCCAGACGCCACCGTAGTGTTGAAGCATCTCGCGAACATTGGCACACACAAGTTGTTTTTCTGCCATATTCAGATGTGTCAGCAACCCCTCACACAAAATTACGATTGGCTGTCCCGCTTTTAGTAGTTCAGCACTTTTTAAAAACTGACTTGGACGGCTAGTCGCATCAATTGAAAGAAAGTGCAAATTGGGACGTTCCCTAACAAGTTGTTCAATCAGTTGCTGTTTGCAACGAATCATTTTAGGCAAGTCACTTTCAATAAATGTGATGCTCGGATCACAAGACATGAAAAGACCACGCGGTAGCAAACCGGATGCTAGTTCTAGAACTTGCCCTATTTGATATTGAGCCATGACTTGGTTGATAGCTTTATAGCGAGCTTCCACACGTGCAGTCAGCAAAGCACTTTTGTCTTGATTTTGTGACTCAGATTGCTCTACCAATCCTTGCGTTTCGACCAATTGCGCCAACTCTTTGGCATAAGGAATATCTGTGAACTGTCGGGCTTTGCTTCCCATGAATGCAGTGTGGATTATTTTGTCATAGTCACTGGCTTGCATTTTTTTATAACTTTGTTTGAACTACTATACAAGTAGTTTAAAGATAAACTTACACAATAGTACGACTTTTAGTTATAAATTTGTTTTATACTTAATAAGTATAACTTAATTGTATAAAGTAAGAAAAACAACCTCCCCCACTTCTCTACCGTGCCCACAGACCCCTACGCTTGGATAGAAGAATCCCTCGCTACAATTCACCGTGCTGACTGGTATCGCTCAGTACAAACAATTAATGGTCTTCCAGGAGCAACAGTCTTTTTGGAAGGACGGGAGGTAATAAATTTTGCCAGTAACGACTATCTAGGATTGGCAGGAGATCAGCGCCTAATTGCAGCAGCAACGATAGCTACCGAAGAATTTGGTGCAGGTGCTACAGGTTCTAGATTACTCAGCGGACATAGAGAATTACACAGAGATTTAGAAAGGGCGATCGCATTACTAAAACAAACACAAGACGCTCTCGTTTTTAGTTCTGGTTATCTAGCGAATTTAGGGGCAATCAGTGCTATTGTAGGCAAGCGCGATTTGATTTTATCTGACCAGTATAATCATTGTAGTTTGAAAAATGGGGCAATCCTCAGTGGTGCGACGATCATTGAATATCCTCATTGTGATGTTGAGGCATTAAGAACCAAGCTAAGTCAACAAAGGCAAAATTATCGACGTTGCTTAATCATCACTGATAGCGTCTTCAGCATGGACGGTGATTTGTGTCCTTTGCCAGCACTGTTGGAGATAGCGGACGAATTTAGCTGTATGCTGCTGATTGATGAAGCGCACGCCACTGGCGTACTCGGAAACACTGGTGCTGGATGTGTAGAACATTTTGGATGTAGAGGAAGCCAGTTGATTCAAATTGGCACTTTGAGTAAAGCTTTAGGTAGTCTAGGGGGGTATTTAGCTGGAAGTAAAAACTTAATAGACTTTTTGCGCAATCGCGCACCAACTTGGATTTACACTACTGCACTTTCTCCAGCTGATGTGGCAGCAGCACTGACTGCCATAAAAATAGTACAGCAAGAACCACAACGCCGCATTCAATTATGGCAGAATGTCGTCCAACTCAAACAGATGATACAACAGCAACTACCGGAGCTAAAATTGTTACCGTCTTCATCACCCATTCTCTGTTTTGAATTATCAAGTGCAGCAGATGCGCTCAAAGCTGCACAACACCTCAAATCATCTGGTATTTTTGCTCCTGCTATTCGTCCCCCTACTGTTCCTACGAGTCGGATACGAATTTCTATTATGGCAACTCATAACTTGACTCATATTGAGAAATTGGTAGAAGCTTTGAGCAGTATGTAAGCTTAATATAATTAATCTTTTCTTGCTTGATATAACAATAATAATACTACCATTGCTCCAATAGTCAGAGCTTTTTTCCTGACTTAAGATTTTGGTAAATCCCAAACTTTTTTCATAGCTACGATGAGTTTATCCCATAAAATTCTACATTTTAAAAAATCAAGTTCTATAAGATAAAACCGAACAATCATAAGGTTTATGGAGAATTGGAGTGATACCTGTGGAGTGTTAAAACAAGGGTATGAGTCAATTAACGAAAGCAGATAGCCAGTGAAGAACGCTCTTCATTCTTCGTTAGTTGATAACTTCTGTATTCACCCAGTAGTGCTGAGCGTATAGTTCTACTGAATAAATTAAAATGATTGTCATCCTTTTGTGAGTATGCAAAGTGCACAGTAAAATTGTGATTAGGGTCACAGCATGATATTTGATATCCTTGATATAAATAATTTAACTAACACTTATTCTCAGCAAATTTAAAAGAATCATAACAACTTTCAACACTAATTTATACATTTTTATGTAAAAAATTATAATAACTAAGTTAATAAGCTGTTACGCTTACAACTTGGAAATTTCTTACTCCCATCAAGAGTGTAAGATTACCAATATAATTTCTTCTCCCTTGCTCTGGTGCACGCCTTACGGCAATCTACCCTACGGGAATGCCTAGCGGTGAACGGGGATCGAAAAGGGTAATTCGGGGAGTCAACATTTAAAAGCACAGATGCTCAACTTCCGCTTTTAAGTTAGCCAGTGTTTGACTAGGGTTTTCCGGCAAAGACGTGCAGCTTAGTCCACTGATGTTAATTAAACAAAGAGTACTTGTTCGTATCTTTTCCACAAGAGGCTGCTTTAAAAACCTTTGGGGTCAACCGCTGCCTAAGCCATAGGTTAGTGGTAATGGTTAAAAGAACTCAAGACTGTTGACTTAAAGCAGAATAGTGCAAAATGTACACGCATCTGCTTAGTATACTTTTCAAAAAGTTTATCAAAGCAAACCAAATAAAACAATAGTAACTATACTTAAAACTGCCATGAATCAACTATAGACTCTTTAAATTACAGAACTAATTTCTGTTTTCTGCCAATCTTCAAGCTGTAGAGCACTTTAACATAACTCATATACGGATATTCTGTAGACATTTAGAACAAGGAAGGCATTGTCCAGAGAGCCCAAAGTCTGTAAAATCTAATGTCCGGAAAGTTTATATAAACTTCAAACTTACTTCATAAATCATCTTTGATAATATGGCTTTTTCACTCAATACTAATAGTGAAAACACTTAAGTATCATTCAAAATTGTGAAATTTCATTTATGAAAATAATTCCAAAAAGTCTTTTTTTCAAAAAAAAAGGTAAATAAGGGGAAAATTGGCTATCGTCTCATATTTCTACAAAAAAATATTTATCAATTTAATTATTTTGATTCATAATTTTTTTCATAGATTCTTTTTAAAGATTTATAGGGACTTTATCTAAATCTGGAAACAATGTCTGAATAATTGTATATAGGTGCAGCTCAAGAAATAAACATATCCTCTGACCAAAAGTTTTCTTACAATAACTTATATGTAAAGAACATGAATATAATTTCTCGTTTACTTACTACATTTAGTCTTTCTATATCTGCGCTTGCTGTTGTACCTTGCTTTGCAATAGCGCAACAGACTCCAACAGTTCCGGAACAACAAATGACGCAGAGAATTTGCTCTTCCGATGCCGTTGAAGATTTGTTACCTCCGGCAGTCAGTCAAGAAAGTCCTTCTCCACTTTCTTACTTGGGGCAGCAAGGTTTTACACAAAATTCAGATGGTTCTTGGACTTGTTATGTTAGTGATTCTAGGAAGCAAGGACGTTACTATACCCTTTTTAAAGTTCAACAAGTCAATGGAAACCTTGTAGCCAGTTCTTTTCTAGATGGGGGTATTCTCCCGGAAGGCCAAAACAACCGCAGCTTAGACTTCTTCATGATGCTTATAGAAAAGCATACAAAGGCAAGTCAAGGGAACCGTGAAAGTATACGCAGATATCTAGATACCTTCTTTTCTTTTGTGAAACAAGGAAAAGTACAACTCTCTAATCGTGGTTACCTCTTTGATCAACCAAGCGGTGGAGTTGTTATGTACCACTCTGTTACAGGCGGAAAACTCAAGGGAGCAGCAATCACCATTAATATCCGCTCACCTGAGAATTTATCTTCCTCTCCTGTCTCATAAGCTGCATAAAAAATTAGTTGTTGGAGGTAAATCCCTTGAAGTCAAAAGTTAAAACAGTCGCCGTCACTTTATCATCCATAGCAACTGTAGTTAATACATCTCAATCTGCTTCTGCTCAGTTGAAAGTTGGAAACTATGGTGTTCAACCAGGACTTGAGCAAAACTATCTCCAATACCAGATATCGGGCAGAGATTTGACCCAAATGCGAGGTATTCCTGGATGTAGTGTAGGATTTGGTGCCGCTTGTAATAAAGCAGGAGCAGTGTTTCAGAAGTTAGTTGAGTCAAATGGTGGACCAACCCATGAACAGTTGCTGATGCAAGCAGCTGGCGGGGAACAAAACTACCAGAATTTTGCGAAATTTTACGCAAATGACCCTAATCTGACTCAGATACCTTACGCCTCATTCTGGCAGAACGACAATCCCAGTATCGTGGACGGGTATCGCTATCTTCTTGGGCAAACAGTCAATCAAAGTTCCCAAGAAGGTTTGGGAGAAGTTACCAAAAACTTTTACTGGGCACCTGAAGGAAGTGGAAACTCACTTGACCCCCGTAATGGCTTACTGGATTTTAAATACTCTTATGGACGTCGCTTGCTTGAGGAGGTGGCAAAAATTCCCGATGCACAGCAGCAGATTCAAGCTTTGGGTTTAGCGCCAGAACTCACCAAATTTTACTCGGAAAAACTTTCCAGTTCGATGCGTGTGTTGAAATCTGGAAATGAGGAGTCTCTTAAACAGACAATTCTCAAAGACCTCTCAATGCCGTATTCACCAGATGGGGCAGAACTTGGACGTCCAAATCTTGGCATTCCTCCAATTAGTTCGTTGAGTGAAGATACTCTGGCTGGAGATGTCGTTTCCTGGGACACTCCAGTAGCGCTAGATCCAGATGCCATGAACCTTGAGGTTCCTCCCAGCCTTGCAGAAGTTGCTTTATTCCCCCAAGAAGGAGCAAGTTCTTTTCCAACTGAATGGCTTGCGCTGCTTCCTCTGTTAGCCTTACTTCTTCTTGCCTTTGGTGGTGGTGGAGATAGTTCTTCTGGTCAGAATAACGGATCAAATCTCGTCTCAAGTGCACCTCCAGTTGGTTCTTCTGGAGGTGGTTCTCTTCCTTCTGGCGGTGGTGGTGGTTCTGGTGGTAACAACCAAATCATTGAAGTACCGCCCAATCATGGTGTAACTCCCCCGGGACTGGAAGTGAAGAAGGTACCAGAACCAACAACAATAACGCCGCTTGTGTTGTTGATCATTGTACTTTACGTACTTAATCACAAGCAGTGGCGCATACAAACTAGAACACCGATTCAGTAATCGGAACGATGACGAAAAAACTAGGTTTAGTTCGGTTACAACAATAAATGTTTGGTTGTAAAAGACATTAAAACAGGGTTAATTAGTCTTGTTTTTTACCTAATGAATCGGTGTTCTAGAGGTTAAATTCTTTGTTTGTGTATTCAGATGAGTCGGGGTGTAGAAAACGCTCGCATTCTTGTATTTGCTTAAAGAATGCGAGCGTTCGTTTTGAAATTTTTGCTAGGTAGATACTGACGTCAGGTTATGAACAACAAAAGTTCTTACTGAGGTTTGTTATTTGTATTTGATCAAGGTTTTGCTGGAGCAACTTTTGCATTCACCTTCACACTTTTGACACCTTTAATTTCTTGTGCCAAAGTGGGAATTTTATTGAGTTGTTCTTGTGTAGGAACTGTTCCAGCCACTGTTACAGCACCCTCTTTAGCATCAACTGTTAACTGACTGGCTGGTAAATTCGCCTCTAACTTGCCGCGAACTTCGCTTTTTAAATCATTATCACTTCTTTTGGCATCACCACCAGTCGCGTTATTACGTTGTTCGCGTGCTCTAATATCAGACTCTATTTGGTCTTTACGAACTTGACCCGTAGCGTCTTCTTGAGTTTTCTGAGCAGTGTCTTGCGTTGGAGCATTAACATTTTCATTTGTCCCTGAGGGAGCATCTGCACTTGTTTTTGAAGGGGTTTCGCAACCAAACGCACCAACAGCTATGACACCGCTAATGATCAATGGAATAAACTTGTTCATTTTCTGTCTCCTACTGAAATTTTCAAAAAATTTATGAACACAAGTAGCTATTAACAGCAAACAGTTACCCTTTGATCTAAAACACGGAGACAAGAAAAAATCACTGACTTATGCAAAAAACATTTGTATTGGTTAAGTGTCTCCTGAATGGATACATTTAAACAAATATTTCTTGAAATCTCCAGACTTGAATTAAGGGAATTTACTGATAACTGAGTGCTGTTAATTTGTGTGTGAGGTTCAGGAGCGAATCTTTGCAAGCGCACACCAAAGCAGTTTTTTGATGATAACTTATGAATTACTAAACAGTTGTATCCCGATTGTCAACAATTGTTACCGAAGGCTGATTATTCACAGCGCCTGTTACTGGAGGCTGATTATTCACAACGCCGCCAGAGTAATCTGTGTAAGTATCTACAACACCAGGTGGATTATAAATACCAAACTCTTGAATACCTTGGTTTGTCAAAACAGTTTCGGCACCACGAATTTCCTCATCTGTCCCGTCTACTATCACCAAATAATCACCACGGGATACTCGTTCATTGTATACTCTGGCTCGTTCTTCAGGAATTCCCAAACCAACGAGTGCACCCAATAGCCCACCAGCCGCTGCACCAATTCCCGCACCTGCTGCTGTTGTCGCCAGAGCTGTGGCGATTTCACCTGCGAGTAATATAGGACCAACACCAGGAATTGCCAAGGTTCCCAAGCCTACAAGTAAACCGGTAATGCCTCCGACTGTTGCACCTGTTACTGCGCCAGCAGCAGCTCCTTCATCAGCTTTGTTACCAACATGTTCTTGCGTTTCGACACCAGCAATATCACCGGTACGATCAGCATCTTTGGCAATGATAGAAACCTTATTCATTGGAAAACCAGCGTCTCTGAGTTCGGTAAGTGCATACTCAGCTTCACGACGGCTAGAAAAAACGCCGACTGCACGCTTATTATCTTTACCTAAAGCCATTTCACTCCTCCATTAAATAGCTAAAAAAAGCACACAAATATATAGCTTTTGCTTTGCTTCGTGCTTATATTACAGTTTTGCCTTGCTTTGTTCCAACTTGCATCATCCGCAAGTTAAGCTAGCTATCTATCAATGGATTGGTTATTTCCCAAATAGAAATTTGGAAAAATCATAACCTGATTTCACATCTTTGGTTTTTACAAGGGGAAATTGCGCTTGTATTGTTCGGTTATACTACTTTCATTAACAAACAAATACTTATAACCTCATAAATAATAGTAGTAGATCCCTGCCTAAGACACTGTCGGTCGGTCTTTATTCAGGGGGTAAAAACTTGTGTACAAATGGATCTTGCCAAGTCTAAGCGAAGTCTTAGCAAATAGTCAATCAACAGTGCCTGTGTGTTCATCAGCCAAAGCACAACAGCAGTGGCGCGTCAGCGTAGCAGCCATAGAACAACTCTTATTAAAAATTTTAGCAACCGCTTCACCTCAAGAAGCTGCACAAGGATTAGTTTTAGCCGCTCCAGCACCTGTTTTCAGCGATTCAAGACTGGCTGGAAACTTGCAAACTGTCAGTTTTACGGCAAAGCCATTTAACCCCTTGGCACTCATGCCATTTCAAATGCCTCCTGATGTGGTTGTAGCAGATGCATTTGCTCCTGGTGAGTCGGTTTTACCTGTATTATCAACAGATCCATTGGCAAGGGAGCAGTTTTGTTTGGTTTTCACCGAGCAATTCAGATTAGTGTTGGTTTTAGCACAAGACATCGATGGTAATAAGACTTTTTCATTTTCTTTTGAGCCAGAGGTGGTTGAGTTAGCATGGCGATCGCTGGGAGCAAGAGTTGTAGTCAGCAATCCGGATCTGTTTGCCGATTTACAACAGTTAGTACATAAATATTCGACCGTCGCTCCGGATTACCGCCTAGTGATGGAGTTTAGTCGTTTATTGTTAACACAATTTCCAGAACAAGAAGAAAACACAGAAATAGCAAAAAGCGCTGATGTCGGGACGTCGGTACGTTCAGAGTTTGCACAAAGCCTCCCAGCCTCGCCACATTTGTCTTTGGGTGCGTCATCACAAGCGCATACTCGTCCTGATGTAGAACTACTGCAGGCTTTTGCTCACGAAGTTCGCACTCCTTTGACAACGATTCGCACTATCACTCGTTTACTTCTCAAACAGCGTGAGTTACCTGCAAATGTGATCAAACGTTTGCAGCTTATTGATCATGAATGCACCGAGCAAATTGATCGTATGGAGTTGCTCTTTAGAGCTGCAGAACTACAAACATCTGCTACTGTAAAATCTACAAATACTCAACTCACTGCAATGTCTCTGGAGCAAGTGTTGCAGCAGAGTATTCCCCGTTGGGAACAAGCAGCCAATCGACGAAACTTAACTATAGATGTTATTTTACCTCAGCACTTACCAACTGTGGTAAGTAATCCTGCTATGTTAGATCGGGTTCTCACGGGTTTGATGGAGAATTTTACCCGTAGTTTACCGGCTGGTAGCCATATTCAAGTACAGGCTATTCCGGCTGGGGATCAACTTAAGTTACAATTATTACCCTTAACTCAGGCGGGAGAGAATGGAAAGGTGTCATGCTCTCCATGCACACCACCTATTCGTAAAGCCTTGGGTCAACTGCTAATGTTTCAACCAGAAACAGGTACGATAAGTTTGAATCTTAACGCAACCAAGCATTTATTTCAAGCGATTGGGGGTAAACTTATTGTTCGCGATCGCCCACGTCATGGAGAAGTCCTAACGATTTTTCTTCCTTTGGAAGTCACCAGTCAGTGAAGACTATCTAACGTTGTGCCTTCTTCTCAAAATACTGCTGATGCTCTTGTGTTGCTAAATAATACTCACCCGGAGGTACAATCTCGGTCACAATATTTTTATCAAATCTACCAGAATTCTGTTGCTTTGCCTTTGATCGCTTTGCGGCTTCTTCCTGTTGACTATTATGGAAAAAAATAACAGATCTGTACTGTTCCCCTCGATCTGGTCCTTGGCGATTTAGCGTGGTGGGGTCATGGATATCCCAGAATACCTCCAATAAGTCATCATAACTTACGTGTTGTGGGTCATACTCCACCTGTACTACCTCAGCATGACCCGTTATTCTTGATAACACATCCAGATAGGAAGGGTTAGGAAAATGCCCTCCCATGTATCCAACTGAGGTAGAAACAACTCCTTTCACCTTACGAAACGCCGCCTCTACGCCCCAAAAACAACCAGCCCCAAACGTTGCCAAATTCATTGCTGTTATGCGCTGCTCTTTATTTACTAGAGATCATAAAATATTGCTCAGCATATAAAGGCGATCGCTTTCATAAATTATGCCTGGGTAAGGAATTAAGATTGGTAAACTAGAGGGGTCAATAGTTTGTTTGGGTTAGAAATGGCTAGCTGGAACGTAGAATGATTGGGAGTCGATCGCAAGAATGTCTAACACGCTATATGATCGCGATTTGCAACAATGGATTGAACAAACCGTTGAACAATTGCGGAATCGTGAATTTGGCTCGCTGGATATTGAGCATTTGATTGAGGAACTAGTTGATTTGGGTAAGTCGGAAAAAAATACGCTAAGAAGTAATTTGACTATTTTATTAGCGCATTTACTCAAATTAAGGGTTCAGTATGATGTGCCTGATATGATGAAAGGAAGTTGGTATAGTTCGGTGCTTGAACATCGTCAGCGCGTTCTCAATAATTTAGCAGATACCCCTTCGCTTAAAAGCTATCTGGTAGAAGCTTTGGAAAAAGCTTATCCAGATGGTCGAAAGCTGGCAATTAAGGAGGATAAGTTGGCTAAATTTGGGGTTCGTGTACCGCAAGAGAGTGAATATTCGATGATTTGTCCTTTTTCGGTTAAGCAGATTTTAGATGAGGATTTTTACGGGGTTTAAAAACCTTATTGCATAATACTTTTGACTTCCAAGGCAGCTGTACTAGTCCCTTGGAATCTCACCCTGTCCTATCGGGCATCCCTCACGCCAGGTGCTACAACGGGGCGGCACGTTATGTTCCTCCGCTTCCCCCCAAAAGCTGCGAAGGAGAGCCAACGCACTGGCTCTCCTTATAAAGCAGAGGGAACATTTTAGCTTAATACCGTAGAGGAAGTGAAGTACAAATTAATATCCCTCTTCTTCGTATTCTGGCTGTCTCTCTTTGACTTTTTTGGGAATATTCACTGGCTTTGGTGGCTCATCATCCCAAGCATCACGAGCTAAATCCTCGTCGTATTCGTCATAATCCTCATCGTATGGCTTTTTGTTGTAAGAACCAGAGTCATACTTTGGTTGTGCTTGATACTTGTCTTTACCTGTTGCTTCACTCCAGTTGTCTTCTTCATCTTCTTGATCGTACTGCACTGGCTCATACTGCCGTGCTTTCATCACTTGACGCTGAGGACGTTCTTCTTCGTAGTAGTCCTCATCCCATTCTTGCGCTACAGGTTCGGGTGTACGAACGATTTTTGGCTTAGGTTGCTCTAATGGCACTCCGCTTGGCAGTTGCTTGTCTGGTGTGACTGTACGAGGAGTGTAGCTGGAGTATTCTTCGTCAGCATCGCGTTCCCACGGTGCTTTACCAATACCCAAGCGCTCTAGTAAACCAACAGTTAATTGATTCAGCCGCTCTTCAGCTCCTTCAAAAACAATCAATCTGTTCGGACCTGTGCTGACGATTTCGTCTACTGAGAACTCGTAGGTACTCAAGAATTGATCGGGAATTTGTGGTAATCCGAAAGAAGCAATGGCAATGGAGTAAAGCTTTCCTGTTTCGGTATTAAATTTGAAACCCCGCACTTTCCCTAGGACTTCACCAGTTTCTGTAATAACTTCCCAGTTTATCAGGTTGCTGTAAGCCTCAACCTCAACGTCATCAATGACATCCTCGTTATCCACAAGGATGACATCACCGATTTGGTTGATGCTGTTGAGATACATATAACGTGGCACCCCAGAAATAGAGATCAGGTTGTCTCGCATGCCAAGCGCCACAACCTCTCGCTGATCTACATCAACCCAAACTTGACTCACGATTCCTAATCGCTTGCCGTTGTCACGAGTGATTACCTGGGTGTTTAAAATATCGGAACGTCTAATACTTTGTTCAGAGGTCATCCTGTACCGAGTCCTGATCTCGAATCCGGTTTATCTATACACTATTATTAACAAAAACTCAAGCACTTGTTTTGTCAGATTGTAGCTTAATTCTCAAAACTTGGGTGTAAGCTCCTCTGGCTTGAGTCACGCCAATTGTGCGTTCGGCTGATTCTATCATCGGGCGACGCAAACTGACAACGATAAATTGCGCTTGTTGCGCCTGTTGCTTAATCATTTTAGCTAATCGTTCTACGTTTGCTCCATCTAAAAACATATCTACTTCGTCAAATGCATAAAATGGCGATGGACGGTAGCGTTGCAGAGCAAAAATAAAACTCAATGCAGTCAGAGATTTTTCTCCTCCTGACATAGAAGCAAGTCGCTGTACAGGTTTGCCTTTCGGGTGTGCAACCAAGTTTAATCCACTATTGAATGGATCTTCTGGATTGTCGAGTTGCAGGTATCCGTCGCCTTCGGAAAGCGTCGCAAAAATTGATTGAAAGTTTTCATTGACAGCATCGAAAGCTTCTTTAAATGCGCGTTGACGCAAAGTGGTAAAATTCTCAATTCTTAACAGTAATTCTGTACGCTCTCCTTCTAAGGTTTGCAATTTTTGAGTGAGTTCTTCAAGGCGTTTTTGCGTGCGCTCATATTGTTCTAACGCCAGCATATTCACAGGTTCCATTGCTTGTAGGCGTTTGGCAAGAGAGCGCAATTCTTTTTGCAATTCTTCTAAATTTACTTTATCTGGTACTTCCGGCAAAGGGCTGAGTAATTCCGCTGACATCGTTCGCAATTGGGTTTGCAATACAGCAAGTTCTTCTCGGCGCGTCTGCTGGGTTTCTTGCAATTTTTGCAGTTCCCATTCCAACTGTTGCTGACGCATTGTGTGCGATCGCAATTCTTGTTCTGTTGCGTCCCGTTTTTGCTTCTCCTCTCCCAAATTTTGTTCCATTTGACTCAAAGCTGCGCGAGTCTCAGAAATCGCAGTGCTGAGTGTTGAGTGGTGAGATTGAAGTGCTGTACGTTGATTTTGCTGATTTATCTGCTCTTGATGGTATTCTTCAATACGCTGTTCCCCAACAGTAATTTTTTCTTGCAATCGCTGCTGGTGATTTTCCAAATCTTTGAGTTTTTGTTCTGCTTCCCTTAAGGCTGCTTCGCGTTGTTGCAATTGTTGCTCTTGATTTTTTATTCTTGCCCGGATATGTTGCCACTCCTGGGGAGTTTGGGACTGTTCCAACTCAGTCAAAGCGTGTCGCAGTTGTTGCAATTGCTGCTCTTGGGAAGGTAATTCCCGAACAAAAATTTCTAAACGGGATTGGACGGTAATTAATTTTTCTGTATTTTGCGAAAGCTGCGATCGCGTTGTTTCCAATTGCGTCGTCAAACTTTTTACTTCTTTGCGTAACTGTTCCAAGCGCAGTTGTTGTTCTCGCCGCGCTTGTCGTGCTTCCGTCACCTGTTGTGTGACTTGCTTTGTTTGAGAAGAAAGAGAATGAATTGCTGAACTACAACGTTCTAAAATTCGCTCAATATCAGTTAACCGACTTTTTAAAGAAGAAACTTCCTCAGATTCTGCAGCTTCTGTCGTACCAAACCGTAACGATGAACGCTGGTTCGTACTACCACCAGTCATTGCACCACTGGTTTCCAACAATTCCCCATCTAAAGTGACAATGCGATAAAGTTTCATATGCTGACGTGCGTCAGCGAGATTTGCAAAAACAACTGTGTTACCAAAAACGTAGTTGAACACATCTTTATAGCGGTGATCGCAATTCACTAAGTTCACAGCATAATCCACAAACCCATTCGCATATCGCAGCGTAAAATCTTGGGTAAATTTGGAAGCCTGAATTTTATTCAGCGGTAAGAAAGTCGCTCGCCCACCACGTTTCTGTTTGAGTAGTTCAATTCCTGCGGCTGCTATGCTGTCATCTTCGACGACAATATGTCCCAAACGCGCCCCTGCAGAAGTTTCCAAAGCCAATTGATAGCGGGGTTCCACACGTCCTAGCTGTACAACTAATCCACAAACTCCCGGCATACCCGATTGGAGGATAATTTTGCTGGCTTGGGTTCCTTGAACTTCTTGCTGTGCTGCTTGTTGCGCCTCTAGTTTATCCAATTGGCGTTGTTTTTCTCGTTGTTCCTGCAACAAGCGCTTTTGGGTTTCTTGCTGGATTTGTAGTTCTTGTTCTGTAGCTGATAGCGTTTCGGCTAAATTTTGAATCGGTTCGCCAGAAGTGTTAAATTCTGTTTCAACTTGTGTACACTCAGCTTGTTTTTCTGCTAACTGAGGTTCTAAAGTTTGAACGAGTTGAGTTTGTTCTTGAATTTGCTGCTGGAGTTGGTTATTACGTTCTGTGAGTTGTGCTTGTTCTGTACGTTGAGGTTCAACAGTTTGCAACAAAGTTTCAATTTGGCGGTTCAGGGCTGTTTGTTGTTGTACCCACGCTTCTGAGGCGGAAGCAATTTCTGCTGCTGCTTCACGGGAGTTTTCTAATTCTTGTCGTATGTCATCGCGTTGCTGTTGTAGAGACGTTGCATGCAACGTCTCTACATCCCGTTGTTCTGCCAATTTTTCTATGGTTTGCTGATGCTGTTGAATTTCCTCTTGAGTTTGTTGTAGGCGCTTGAGGGTTTCTTGTGCGGCTGTTTCTAATTCTTTTTGTTGACGCTGAAGCTGTTTACGTTCTGCTTCTTGGGTAGCGAGGGTAGATTGTACCGCCAAAAGTTCTTCTTCTCCCAAGGCTTTGACATGGGCGTTGAGTTGTTCAAGTTCGGCGGTTTTTTGGATAATTTCTGAATTGAGGGTGGTGAGTTGAGTTGTGAGTTCACCGGAGGTGCGATCGCCAATTTGAATTTGCGTCGCTAACTTTTCTTGCTGTGCTTGCAGGGAACGCCAAGATAAAACCGCTTCCCATTGTTGTTTATCTTGAAACTCAGCGCGGAGTTTTTGGTATTTTTCGGCTTTGGCGCGATCTTGGGAGAGGCGATCGCGTTGTCCAGTTAACTCTGTCTCAACAATACGACAGCTGTCTTCCTTCTCCTTAACTTCATCTAAAGTTTCTTTTGCCTGATGGATTTTGCGATCAAACGCCGCCACCCCTGCCAATTCATCAATAATTTCGCGTCTTTCGCGGGGGTTCATCGAGATAATACTGGTGACATCTCCTTGCAGAACAACGTTATACCCTTCCGGATAAACACGTAATTCTTCTAGTTCTTCGTGTAATTCTGTGAGAGTGCAGGGGATGCCGTTAATGTAGTAGTTCGATGTATAAGTTGCTTGCGGAGTCACTCGCAGCCTTCTGGTGACACTCCACTCGCTACCTGGTTTGGCACGGATTTTTTCTTTGCGATTTCTATCATCCTCGCTTTCTTGTTTTTCTTCCTGCGCTTCCTGTGATTTCTCTACTTCCTCACCTTCAACGATAGAGACGACAGGGGAGATTTCCTCAAATTCATCATCCAGTTCATGGTCTGATAAATCAAACGTCACTGTCACGGAAGCTTCCACAGCGGAACGAGATTTCGTGGTTTGAGTCGTGTTGACTAAATCAGGAAGGCGATCAGCACGCATTCCTTTGGAACTGGCTAGTCCCAGGCAAAACAGCAGCGAGTCTAGAATATTCGATTTCCCAGAACCATTCGGTCCAGAAATGACAGTAAACTCCCGCAGTAAGGGGACAGACGTTGTACCACCGAAGGATTTGAAGTTCGTGAGTTGTACGCGCTTTATATGAACCATCGCGCTGTTTTACCGGGCTTGTGCAGTTCAAGTGTATCAACAAAGCTGTCAACAGGTTAGCGTGAAAGTTATCAACCGCCAAGAGTTAACTTATTCTCCGGCTGTAAAAACTAATCGGAAGACGACGCACTCACGTTCGGGATGCTCCTTTTTTACAAAAAGCTGGGGGTAAATCGAAGTCATTAGTCATTAGCCATTCACATACACCCGAAGTCAATCCGATTGAAAGGTTGTGGAAATAAATCAAAAATGCTTGAAGTTGGGAATTTTTCAGACCGATCTTGCTACTATCTACCGCGCTTTGGGATTTTCTCCCAAGTTCAAATCTATCGGGAAGCGATCACGTATTCGTAAAGGCTTATTTTTTTATACATATACTTCTAAAGTATATTTATCAGTAAATTACAAGTATTATTCTTTATAGAAAAAGGAAGTTATTTACTGGATCAAAGTCATAATCTTGTCATTTAAGTGTAAAAGAAAACTTTTTCATTTGCGCAACATTACTGTTGTCGTTGCTGTACTAACCGCTTGTCTGGGTTTGAGTGTTAACAAAATTTCGGCTGACGTTGGCAGGACTAAAAATACTGATCACCCCTCAATGAATATCACAGGCAAAGGATCTGGCTTAAGATTCATTGGCTTAACCTCCAACAATACTCTTGTGAATATAGGTTCGAGGGGAGCTGGTAGAAGAATCGAAGTTCAGGGAATTGACGGCAACTTACAAGGTATTGACTTCCGTCCAGCAAACGGTCTGCTCTACGGTGTCACAGACACTGACAACATATACACCATTAACCCCGAAAACGGTCAGGCTACGTTTGTCAGTAAACTATCTAGCAGCTTCAATGGAGGATTTCAGTCAGGGTTTGACTTTAATCCCGTACCAGACCGTTTAAGAGCAGTAGGTAGCAATGACCAAAATTTCCGTACCAATGATAACGGTCAAGTTAATGTCGATAAACCCCTTGCTTATGCTGTAGACGATGTCAACACCGGAATTGACCCCAACATTACTGCGATAGCTTACACAAAATCGGTTGCTGGAGCAACGACAACTCAACTTTTTGGTATTGACTACAACCTTGACGTCTTAGTACTGCAAAACCCACCCAATGATGGTACTCTCAGGACGGTAGGCAATCTCGGCGTCAACTTTGCACCTATAGGCGGGTTCGACATCTTTACAGATGGACAAGGCAACGATACTGCCTATGCACTTTCTGGTTCAGTTCTTTACACCATCGACCTATCCACCGGTGCAGCAACTAAAATCGCTGACATACCTAAAGGTAACTTCATCGGTTTAGCCGTTAGCTCGCGATAGTCACTCTTATACCATTTCACGCTTGGGCCTGATACAAATGATTGGTTTCTAATTCTTTGCCACTGCTCGGGTGCTCGGGTGCCCCCTGCTCCCCATTTATATCAGGATTTTTGTGAATTGGTATAAGATAAACCTTGGGAAAAAACTAGTTAATTTTGGCTCGACTCAGTTTCTTCCAGTCGGTCTACTTATCTAGATTTGATGCAACAATTGATTGATAGGTATGATCTGCGCTTGCAAACTCATGCAATCGCAATTGCTTTTTTTTCACCTCTTTGCGCAAGGAGGCTCGCGCCATAATCTTTGATTTGGCGTCGAGACGGCAGGCGCTTCAAGCCGGGAAACCCGTCCAACGCGCTGCCTCAGGAATTGCGAGTTAAAAACTTAACGCTTCCCGACTAATGTTGTTCGTATATCGGGGCGTGAGAGACGATTTCAAGCGTGGGTAAAACACAATATATCAAAAACAATCATTCAGCAAGCCAAAAGTGAACAAGGACCCTTCGGGTATCTCCTGCGGAGACGCTGCGCGAACGCTCTTAGCGTGCGCTTGCGCTTACGCAGTCGCCTAGGTCGGGAGACCCTCCTACAGCGCTGGCTCACTGATAACTGATAACTGTTTTAACCGTTTCCAACCTCGCACAACTTTATTATTCGTTGTTGAATGTATGAAGTCTTATTTAGCCGCCGCGATTCAAATGACAAGTGTGTCCAATTTACAAAAAAACTTGACACAGGCAGAGGAATTGATTGATTTAGCCGTGCGTCAAGGTGCTGAATTAATTGGTTTGCCAGAAAACTTTGCCTTTATGGGTGAGGAAAATGAAAAAATGGCTCAAGCTGGTGCGATCGCCCAAGAAACAGAAAAGTTTCTCAAAACAATGGCGCAGCGTTTTCAAATCACTATCTTGGGCGGCGGCTTTCCAGTTCCTGTAGATGACACCAGCACTAGAGTCTACAACACTGCCTTGCTTCTTGAGCCTAATGGTCAAGAAGTTGCACGTTACCAAAAGGTACACCTGTTTGATGTGAACGTCCCAGATGGCAACACTTATCGAGAATCCACAACAGTTATGGCAGGTAAGGAATTACCTGCTGTCCATTTCTCGCAAGAACTTGGTAATATAGCACTCTCGGTTTGCTATGATGTTCGCTTTCCCGAACTTTACCGATACATGGCTCACAAAGGTGCAGATGTCATCTTTGTGCCTGCTGCATTTACTGCCTTTACTGGCAAAGATCATTGGCAAGTCCTTTTGCAAGCACGTGCTATTGAAAATACTTCCTATGTGATAGCTCCAGCACAAACTGGCATCAACTACGCTCGTCGTCAGACACACGGACACGCCATGATTATAGATCCTTGGGGAGTGATTTTAGCGGATGCAGGTGAGCAGCCAGGAGTTGCGATCGCCGAAATCAACCCAGCCAGACTAGAACAAGTTCGTCGGCAAATGCCCAGCTTACAACACCGTGTCTTTGTGTAATTTCACTTTTGGCTTCACTAAAATTTTTCCCTCTCCTTTATAAGGAGAGGGATGCCCCACAGGGCAGGGTGAGGTATCGAGTTTTGAGTCATTCGATGATTTGTGTGTGAAAGTGCCTTTATATGGGGGAAGGTGCCGTTTGCCGTTCGGCGATCGCCGTGGCCGTACCCACTGGGCATAGGCGCATAGGGATAAACCAGGAACTTCACTGGCATCAAAATCAGTCTAATCAACAGAAAAGTTTCGATCTTGACTGAGCTTAAAGCTTAATCAGTCCTTATATTTTTATTAATATTTCTTTATATTTTTATCTCTTATCTTTATAACGAATAGGGAATAAAGTGTAAGCGTTACTCGAACCGACGCCAACGCAGCCCTTACAGAACCCAGGTATTCTAAAAATTAAGTATGAAGCTCATTCCTAATAATCCTATTCTGAATTACATATTTTTTAATTCCCGTTCCCGAAGTATATTTCATACCCTTATTTGTGGATTACTTGCAGTCTCAATCTTCTTACCACAACTGGCTGTTGCTCGTCGTCGTCATTTTTCAAAACCTGCTGAGCCTAATAATACTCCCACAACAGAAGCTTGTAGTAACAATAATAACAATGATATTAGTTTAAATAGTCAAGTTTCTCGTGTAGCGAGCAATTTTGTTTTGGCATCTAGTTGGATGACCAAGCCTAATTGGGGATTAGACAATATTGTAGAAACTGTTGGTCCTTATGTTTATGCTTTCCTCAATCGGACTTCCTGGCCCAACATTAACGAAGTGGCAAAACAGGCAAGAGTGCCCATTCTCATGTATCATGACATTTTGCCAGAAAAACAAGTCTTTTTTGATGTCACCCCAGAAGAATTAGAACAACATTTCCAAACCCTCAAAGAGAATGGCATCACTCCCATTAGTCTTGACCAGCTGATGACTCATTTGCAAACAGGAATGCCACTCCCAGAAAAACCTGTTGTCTTGACATTTGATGATGGTTACGGGGGACATTATCAGTATGTTTATCCATTGCTGAAAAAATACGGTTATCCTGCTGTATTTTCTATTTACACCAAAGGTGTTGGCAACAATGTTGGTCGAACTCATGTCAGTTGGGAACAACTCAAGGAGATGGTGGCTAATCCCTTGGTGACAATTGCATCTCATAGCGTCACTCACCCAGCTGATTTAACAGTTTTGCCACCAGAACAAATTCAAAAAGAAGTTGTTGAGTCTAAGGCAACTTTAGAGGCAAACTTAGGAATTCCTATTCGCTACTTCACCTATCCTGCGGGAAAATATAACGAGCAAGTTGCAGGTTTGGTACAAGCAGCAGGATATGACCTAGCACTGACGATGAATGATGTGGATGAACGGTTTGCTGGTGCATCAGACAGTTTATTGGCAGTTTCCCGCTTTGGTCAATCTAGGCTACAAGACGTGATCAAGCAAGCTTGGGGAGGTGCCAAATTACCAAGCTGGAAAACAGGCTTTGACTTTGCAAGCCCAGTTCAAAAAACTGACATGACGATTGATAAAATTCCTCTGATTCTAGTTTCGGGTGGTAAACCGATCACTATCCACGCTGATAGTCGTTATACGGTCAAGGAAATTTTAGCTAGAAGTAATACAAATGCTGTTGCTGCTGTAGACGGAGGTTTCTTCTCGCTGAAACTCTTAAATTCTAATGTGATGATTGGACCAGTATACAGCCAGGTGACAAAACAATTCATTCCTGGTAGCACTTGGGACATCCAGAAAATTGCTGCACGTCCTCTGGTATTGATTAGTCCTCATGAAGTGCGCTTCATTCCCTTCGATCCACTCAAGCACAACACTTTAGAAGGAATACAAGCTGAAATGCCTGAAGTGACTGATGCTTTTGTGGCGGCGGCTTGGTTAGTCAAAGATGGTCAATCTCGTGAACCAAGCAGCTTTAACGGGTTGTATGGTTTCGATGTAGCACGTTATCGGGCTTTTTGGGGCATTAACAAGAAGAAACAAGCCACCGTAGGCGTTTCTCTAGAATCTGTTGACTCTATATCTTTGGGAAAGGCGCTGGTTAAGGCTGGGTTACAAGATGTTGTGATGGTTGATTCCGGTCAAAGTACTTCTTTAGTTTATCAAGGAGAATCTCTTGTACGTTACCAACCTCGTCCTGTCCCTCATGCAGTTGCACTTTTAGGATCTCCAGCCACGAACACCCCACCCTGTGTTTTGGTGCAAAATAAAACAAAACAGCGAAAAACTTAAATTCTTGACGCACCCAGTTTCTGAACCTTGTACTCTTGCGCTTATAGAATGCATTTTTTTACTTTGAAGAAAACCGTCAAATCCTTTGCCTCATTCTCTGACTCCCTTCGCCCTTCACTCTGTATAGTGCAATTTGTAAGCCTAACAGCTTATTTTATGTACTGATATTTGTCTTCCTATTGCCTGTTCCCTGTTCCCTCAAAATAAAAACCGGGGAACCAAAACATTACCCGGCAAAGTCTCAGCAGCTTATAAATCCTCTGTAATATAGGGACACAGCATTGCTGTATCCCTATTTATTTGTTCTCAAACTTAGACAGCTGCAGCTTTCTTAATCACAGCGTTGAGTTCGCCCTTAGCATACCTAGCGGCAAAGTCTTCGAGTGAAATCTGCTTGATCTTGCTACCATTACCAGCAGTACCAAATTGCTGATAGCGATCAACACAAACCTTCTGCATGTATTTAATAGAAGGCTTGAGGAAGTGACGGGGGTCAAATTCTTTGGGATTTGCAGCCAAAGCTTCACGCACAGCGGCGGTAATAGCCAAACGGTTGTCGGTGTCAATATTTACCTTACGCACACCGCACTTGATACCTTTTTGGATTTCTTCCACAGGTACACCGTAGGTTTCAGGAATAGCACCGCCATACTGGTTAATCAGGGCGAGTAAATCTTCGGGTACAGAGGAGGAACCGTGCATCACCAAGTGAGTGTTAGGCAAACGGCGGTGAATTTCTTCAATGCGGCTGATTGCCAAGATTTCCCCAGTTGGCTTGCGGGTAAACTTGTAAGCACCGTGGCTGGTACCGATCGCAACTGCCAAAGCGTCTACTTGGGTTTGTTCCACAAAGTCCACTGCTTGATCTGGGTCAGTCAGCAGTTGGTCGTGGGAAAGAACGCCTTCCGCACCGTGACCATCTTCTGCTTCACCCATACCAGTTTCCAGAGAACCCAAGCAACCTAGTTCGCCTTCAACGCTGACACCCAGTGAATGAGCTACTTTCACAACTTCGCGGGTTGTGTCAACGTTGTACTCGTAGCTAGCGGGAGTCTTAGCATCAGCTTCCAGCGAACCATCCATCATCACGCTGGTAAAGCCGTTTTTAATTGCTGAATAGCAGGTAGCAGGTTCATTACCATGATCTTGGTGCATGGTAATGGGAATATTGGGGTAGGTTTCTACCGCTGCCAAAATTAGGTGACGCAGGAAGTTTTCACCAGCATACTTACGAGCGCCACGAGAAGCTTGTAAAATCACGGGGCTATCTGTTTCCTGGGCAGCCTGAACAATAGCTTGAATCTGCTCCAAGTTATTAACGTTGAAAGCAGGGATGCCGTAACCGTTTTCTGCTGCGTGATCCAACAGCAGCCGCAAAGGTACGAGCGCCATAAGTAGTCCTCCTAATATGGTTGTCGGCTAGTCGATGTGAGACAAGCGTAATGGGTACGCTATTCTTAATATTATTTTAAGCTTATAGGAAATTATAACTACTCTTGTGTCCTTTATGTCGAAAAACTTTAAGCAAAGTAAGGTGGACACTACCAACCTTACTCTATCATTCCAATCTGTGAGTTTTGTACGTTGAGTTACGAAGCAAAATATAGCCGCGAGTCTCAGTTACAGTTGGGGTTGAAATCCCCAACTCTAGCTACCTTTCATTTGGAATTTTGTTCGCCTTTGGCGTGCCCTTGAGCCATATTTTGAACTTTGAATTGTAAAATGGGTCGCCCGGGATTCGAACCCGGAACTAATCGGTTAAAAGCCGAGTACTCTACCGTTGAGTTAGCGACCCGTTCTTTGAATTTGCAAAACCTAATCAATCATAGCATAACTTCAGAAAGATTTGTAAAGGGGTTTAGAAAAAATTTGCCATCAAGCGTATAGTTGCTGCATGGGTAGCTTCTGGTTCTAACACACTCAGGTGTTCACCTGTGTTGATAGCATTACGAGCAGCGCTCCAGGGTTCCAAGCAGTAATAGTCTTTGCCTTTAACCGTCCAAAAGACGAGGGTAGAATATGTATCGTCATATTCCAGCGTTAATTTCAACTTGCGGGCATAATCTGTAACTGTAGCTGATTTAGCGCTTAGTTGCTTAAAAGCGACATCAATTTCATCGCGGTTATAGTCAAAATCACCGTTAAATGAGTGAGTTTCCTTGGTGATTTGGTCTTGGTACTCTTGCGAGGGTATTTCAACCTTGAGTTGATTTTTATCCACTGTTAAAAAGTAAGGATGAAAGCCTGTAGAAAAAGGCATTGGTTCAGTGGAAAGATTAGTGTACTTTTGTCTGATTTCTAATGTATTGCCCTGTATTTGATAAGTAAAAGCGACTTGAAAGTCAAAAGGATAAACTGCGCGTGTTTGCTCGTTACTGTTTAAGACCAAAGTCAAGCTGGCTGTTTCTGAAGTTACGTAATCATCTGTAAATTTCCAAGGCAAATCACGGGCAAAGCCGTGTTGTTTGAGAGTGTACTGCTTGTTGTTAAGAGTGTAAGTGTTATTAGGTAAGTTGCCGCAGATAGGAAACAAAATTGGAATTCCACCTCTAACACTCAACTCAGGATTAGCAAAACGTTCCTGATCCAGATAAAGAATTTCTTGACCTTGTACGCGCCAGCTTGTGATAATGCCACCTCTTTCTGGTACAACCTCAAGCTGGGACTGATTTGTTTGAATGTGGAGTTTACTCATTGTATTGGTATGATTGGAGTCCGTTTGCAAACAGGTTTTTAGTCCGGAGTATTCAAGTGGTGAGTCTTTTCTTTCCACTTCAATATTCCGGACTGGTGCAGTTTTTATTCGTCTTCCGCAAACACAAAGCGATACAACTCGCTGGCGTTGGGTTCGGGGCTACTTTCAGCGAATTTCACTGCTTCGTCGATTTCTTGCTGGATTTCTCGATCTATTGACTTAAGTTCTTCACTAGAAGCCAAGTTTTGCTCAATCAGATAAGCAGCAAATTTCTTAATTGGATCACGAGCAAACCAAAACTCTTTCTCAGGCTTGGTTCGTAGTTCATCTGGATCAGCCAGAGAGTGACCTCGGAAACGGTAAGTTAGTGCTTCAATTAAGGTAGGACCTTCCCCAGCACGCGCACGGGCTACGGCTTCCTGGGCGACTGCTCGCACCGCCAAGATATCCATACCGTCTACTTCCACACCTGCCATGTTAAAAACACTGGCTTTTCGATAAATCTCTGGTTGGGAAGTCGCCCGTTCGTGAGCCATGCCGATCGCCCACTTGTTATTTTCTACAACAAAGATAATCGGTAGTTTCCACAGCGCTGCCATATTCAACGTCTCGAAAAACTGACCGTTATTTGCAGCACCATCACCAAAAAAACAAGCGCTCACTTGGTCAGCGTTTTGATCGCCTAACGCTTCGCGGCGGTATTTCGTTTGAAATGCTGCACCAGCAGCAACGGGGATACCCTCAGCCACAAAAGCATAACCACCTAGCATCCGATGTTCGCTAGAGAACATATGCATTGAGCCACCACGCCCTTTGCTGCACCCTGTGGCTTTACCAAATAACTCTGCCATCACCTCTTTTGCAGGAACTCCTGCGCTCAGAGCATGAACGTGGTCGCGGTAAGTGCTGGACACGAAATCTTCACCTGGTCGCATCGCTCCCTTAATCACACCGCTAGATACGGCTTCCTGACCGTTGTATAAATGGACAAAACCAAACATTTTGCCCCTGTAGTACATTTCGGCACACTTGTCTTCAAAGGTGCGCCCTAGTACCATGTCCTCGTACAACAGCAATCCTTCTTCTTTGGTTATTTGTACGGTAGCCGCATCAAATTTGGGTAATGTGCGTTCTTGAACCATCTGTTTCTAAGTATTCCTGTTGTAAAACTTAAAGTTACGATTTGAGATCAGTTGCGCTCATGCAGCTTAAATAAAAAGATAGCGTTTAAAGGAGTCAATAATCAAATTCACCTCAACTGCTGTCGTTGATTTTGTTCGACAGCAATTGGTAGTATGCCAACCTTGGTTTATAGATTAGCTACCAAAATAACAAGCTTTCTGCATATTTATTAACAATTTCGGCTCTTATTCCCGAAATTAAGTATTTTTATGTAGATTATTGTACTCAAAGAAGAATTTGTGATAAGCTGTAGGTCGCTGTATACTAGCAAACCTTAAAAGTGGCGCTTTTCTCATCATGTGGTGGGAATGGATCCTCTAAAATCAATTGCAGGGAACATCATGCCATATATCCCATAAACAGAAGGAAAAAATATTCCTGCAAAGAGACGATCATGTATGCTGTTATCCAAAATACTATAGTCAATTGTTTGTTTGTCAAAAAGGTTGGAATTTAGAAAAGCTTAAGAAGAATAGAAATATTCTTAAAAAATTGGATACTTATCAAAATCGACAAAAGACTAATACCATAACAAGATTATACCATAATAATGTGAAAACACGCTCCAAGTTGTAACAAAACATACTTGTAGTCTGAAATTAATAAGTTATTGTTATGGCAGTTTTTTACAAGCCTGGAATGCTTTAGGAAAATTATGTTGATCGTGCTGCAGGGGAAATGAGCCGTGCGAATTCCGCTAGATTACTACAGAATTTTAGGGACACCAATGGCGGCAAGTGAGGAACAGTTGCGGCAGGCATATGGCGATCGCGTTGTGCAATTGCCACGCCGTGAGTATTCCCAAGCAGCAATTACATCTCGAAAAAACTTAATAGAAAAAGCTTACATTGTTCTGTCTAATCCAAAACAGCGTAAAACATACGACCAGCTTTATCTTGCTCATGCTTATGGTTCTGATAGCACTGAAGGTGGGGGAGTCGCTGTTGAAAGTCGTAACCAAGGTCATATTGGTGAGCTTGATTCTCAAGCCCTTAGTATCGATATTTCCCAAGATGAATTCGTTGGTGCTTTATTGATTTTGCAGGAACTTGGGGAATATGAACTTGTTCTAAAACTGGGTCGTCCACACCTAGTAAATAGAAATGGTATAAGCAGTATTCAAAGCGATAGAGACAATATAGAGGAAGTTCCTTTTTCTAGTGAACGTCCAGATGTTGTACTTACGGTTTCTCTGGCTTGTTTAGAACTTGGTCGAGAGGCATGGCAGCAAGCTCACTACGAAAATGCCGCGATTTCCTTAGAAACTGGAGAGGAATTTCTTGCACATGAAGGGTTATTCCCCAGCGTTCGCTCTGAAATTCAGTTTGACTTGTATAGATTGCGACCCTATCGTATTTTGGAATTACTGGCCCTACCTGAAGAACAGACTACCGAACGAAAACAAGGGTTGCAATTATTGCATGAGATTTTAGATGAGCGTGGTGGCATAGATGGTACAGGAAACGACAAATCTGGTCTGAGTACAGATGATTTTCTGAGATTTATTCAGCAACTGCGTAACTACCTGACAGTTACTGAGCAGCACCAACTGTTTGAAGTAGAAAGCAAGCGCCCCTCAGCAGTCGCCACCTATTTAGCAGTCTATGCTTTGATCGCACGCGGGTTCGCTCAACGTCAACCCGCATTAATTCGTCAAGCCAAGCAAATGTTGCTCCGTCTGGGTAGACGTCAAGATGTCCATCTAGAACAGTCGCTGTGTGCGCTTCTGCTGGGGCAAACAGAAGAAGCAAGTCGTGCATTAGAACTCTCACAGGAGTACGAGGCTCTAGCTTTTATTCGCGAAAGTTCTCAAGACTCTCCAGACCTCTTACCAGGACTGTGTTTATACGAGGAACGCTGGTTGGAAAATGAAGTGTTTCCAAACTTTCGAGATTTGGTAGACAAGCCCGCTTCCTTGAAAGATTATTTTGCTAATCAACAAGTGCAAGCTTATTTAGAAGCTTTGTCCACAGAAGTAGAACCCACAGATTCAGCAACTGGAATCAACAGACAGTCTTTCCAAACACACCAAATCACTCGTGAGAGTCGCCGCAATAATTCCCCAAATAATTCCAAAGTGGTTGAGGGGAAATTTGCAACTCAAAATACTCTCAATTCAGAAACACCAGCTACATCAACCTTTTCCTCTTCCTCACCCAGTTATACAACATCGTCTTCTTCATCAAGTACTTGGAGTTCACAATCCGAAATACCTGTAGCACCTGTAGCACCTGTAGCACCTGTTAACAGCATAGACGCCACTCCCAGAGGAACTTACCACAACTCGAATCGGCGATCCAAACATCCCACCGCACCCCCTCAAGGACAAACCCAAAGAAAGCGCAAACGCACTGTATCTGCTGCTTCTACTTATCCTCAGCGAATTTTTGCCCGTATTTCTCCAGCACAAATGCGGTTGGTGCGGATTGTGTTTGTTTCGTCCGTGAGTCTATTGGTGCTGTGGTTTTTGATCACAGGAACTTTCGGATTGTTGAAAAATTTGTTTTTCCCTGGACCTTCGTTGAAAGGAGAACAGGTATCAGTTGAGCTAAATCAGCCCCTAGTCTCAATTCCTGACCAAAACAGTAAACCACAATTACCACTAGGAAAACTCACTGAAGCGACAGCAGAGGAAATGATTCAGGCTTGGCTAGACACTAAAGCCGCAGCTTTTGGACCTAACCACGAGATTGATGGTTTGAAGTATATTTTAATGGGTTCAACCTTGACAAAATGGCAGCGATGGGCGCAACAGGAAAAAACTGATAACCAGTATCGAAAATACGAACATAGCGTGAAGGTTGAATCTTTAGAGGCAAATACATCTGATCAGTATCACGCTGCGATAGAAGCTTCAGTGAGTGAAGCTACACAGTATTATACGAATGGTCAGATGAAAAAATCTGGGAAAGAAAAATTACGAGTTAGATATCAACTGGTTCGCGTAGAGGGTTCATGGCGCATCCAGGATATGTCAGTTCTCAACAAAATAGGTATGATTTTTTAGATCGTAATTTTTACCGGTTCTGGATAGCACTAGAGATTTTTGGTTGTCAGGAATAAGCTTTTGTTATCCTTTTACGAAAGTCTTCATACATTTCACTCAACAACTCCTCCCGATAATTCCTTTGTGGATTTTAGTCTTTGCTGAAAGGTTGATCCCAACCCTTCGGCATAGAAAGCAGCGTGTCCAGAGGACATAAGACATAGGACATACCCAGAGGTCTCTCCCGTTAGGCACCGCAGTTTTTCAGTACGAGTGATGAAGCAAATCTAACTTAGTACAGAGTCAAAGATTATGTCATCAAATTTTGACATAATCACGATTAATCAGATGTATAACCTGCTTTTAACAAGCTAAAATGTCATAGAATGATAACTTTATGATCCCCAAAGGCTGATAAATACGTGAAAAGCTGAAAAATGTGTCTGTAACCCCCTTGATCCCAACGCAGGATTATTAGTTAATATTTATTAACAAAGACTCCTCTGCTCCCCAAAAGAAAATGCTGCCACATTGGCATCACAGGGAATCGAGAGGGAGTGATTTGCAATTAAAAAACACATTAAAAAACACAAAACTCGGCAGAACCAGGAGTCAGGAATAAGAAGTTTTTCTGGAGGTCTACGGCTATTTATCAGCCATTTAATAACCAGGGGACATCATGAACCTTTCAAACTACTGGAGGCCAAACTTATGGCAAAAGAACGCCCACCTTTAGAAGAGATGACATTGCGGCAACTACGTAAAGTAGCTAGTGAATATAGCATCTCTCGTTACAGTAGAATGCGTAAATCGCAACTATTGGAATCTGTTCAACAAGCTCAACGCAGCAAAGTTTCTCTCACCCAATCTCGTTCAATGGAGGCACAGGAAACCGTGGAAGCAGCAAAATTTGAGTTGGGTCAAATTGATCGTACTGGCGGTACTCTCGCTGATGTTGATGAAGGACTAGCGGATCTGCCTCAAGGCTATGGAGAAAGCCGTATTGTTCTTATGCCTCGCGACCCTCAGTGGGCTTATACCTACTGGGATGTTTCTAAGGAGCATAAAGAAGAACTACGCCGTCTTGGGGGACAACAGCTGGCACTGCGTATTTATGATGTCACCGACATCAATTTAGAGTACCAAAGCCCCCACAGCATTCAAGAATACCCCTGTGATGAACTTGCACGGGAATGGTATTTGCCAGTTCCAGTGAGCGATCGCGATTATGTCATCGACATTGGTTACCGTTGTGCTGATGGTCGCTGGTTAGTATTAGCTCGTTCTGCACCCGTCCACGTTCCTCCTGTCTATCCTTCCGACTGGATTGAAGATGTCTTCATCACCGTGAATTTTGATGAAGATTTGCGTGAGAAAACTGTTTATGAACTGGTTCCTCCCGCCAAGAAAGTGGCTCCTACTGCTACTGCTACTCCTATTCCTGGTGCTGCTGCCAACGGTAATGCCATCTACGACCAAATCTTTGGTTTGGCAGAATCTGCCGAAGTCATGCGCGTTGCAGGTTCTGTGTTCGGTTCCATGCACCAGGTTCCTGGTTTCGTCACTCCAGAACAAGCCATCAGCTCTTACGTCTTCCCCTCTGGTGTAGGTATGTGGGCAGTTCCAACTACCTCTGGTTTGAACATGTCTGGCGTAGGTATGTCTGGCGCTGGCTTCTCTGGTAACGTGCCAATGCGTCCGCGTAAGTTCTGGTTAATTGCTGATGCTGAGTTGATTGTTTATGGTGCAACAGAACCTGATGCGACTGTCACAATTGGCGGTCGTCCAATTAAACTCAATCCAGACGGTACCTTCCGTTTCCAAATGTCCTTCCAGGATGGTTTGATTGACTATCCAATTATGGCTGTTGCTGCTGATGGTGAACAAACACGGTCAATTCAGATGAAGTTTAATCGTGAGACACCATCTCGGAATACCAATACCAAGGAAGAAGCTGTTTTAGAATGGTTCTCTTAATCTAAAATTTTGAATTTTTGATTTTGGATTAAGCTGATAAACCTCCGTCACAAGATAGCTGTGGCGGAGGTTTTGTTTGTTGGAAAAATTTTGCTTTTGATAAACTTATCCAGACTGTTATATCAAGCCTGTAAGTGGCGAGCGCGAGTTAATAGTTCCAAAAAATACAGACAAATATTTCATGCCTAGATTTTCTGTTTGTAAGGTTTGACCCTTACTTGCTGAACGAGAACATTTCTAAATTTCTCTAGATTTTATTGAGCGGTGAGTCCTGCGCTGCGGGAGGGTATCCCTCGTGCCGGCTCTGGCGAACCCGGAGGGTACAGATCTATAGAAGGGAGACAGAGTGCAGGGAAATAAAACTTTTCGCTTCACCTGTCACCTGTCACCTGTCACCTGTCACCTGTCAACTACTCCTTATCTAGTAGATGAGAGAGTGCGGCGCTTGGTCACCATCTGGAATGCTTCGATGATGTCACCTTCTGCCCAGTCATTGTATTTGTCAATGCCGACACCGCATTCGTAACCTGCGTTAACTTCGCGGGCGTCTTCTTTCATTCGCTTGAGCGAGTCAAGAGGAGCTTCATTATTGATCACCTTACCGTTACGACGCACGCGCACTTTGCAGTTACGCATGAGTTTGCCAGACTGGACGTAACAACCTGCAACGGAACCACGACCAACGGGGAAGACAGCACGCACTTCGGCTTGACCCAAGTGTTCTTCCACCAACTCTGGCTCCAGTAGACCTTCCAAGGCTCCTTGGATGTCTTCTATGAGTTTGTAGATGATGTTGTATTCCCGTACATCTACACCAGCTTCATCAGCAGCTTGTCTTGCGCCACTGGCGTAAGTAGTGTTGAACCCAACGATAACTGCTCCACTGGCTGCGGCTAAGTCGATATCTGTCTGGGTAATTTCACCAGCAGCTGACAACAACAAGCGGATTTGTACCTCGTTTTGCGGAATTTGCCTGAGCGATCCCACAATAGCTTCCACTGAACCTTGGACATCTCCTTTCAATATCAGGTTGAGTTCTTTCAACTCGCCTTCCTGAGCCTGAGCCGAGATACTGGTCAGGGTAACACGTCCCTGCATCAGACGCGATTGACGGAGTTTTTCAGCGCGTCCGGCTGCAATTGAGCGTGCTTGTTTTTCGTTGCTAAAGACATCAAACTCGTCGCCTGCTGCTGGTACATCACTTAAACCCAGGACTTCAACGGCGAAGGAAGGAGTCGCTGCTTCGACTCTTCTACCTCTGTCATCCACCATTGCTCGGACTTTACCGAAGGCTGAGCCAGCTACTAACAAATCGCCTATGTGCAGACTACCGTTTTGAATCAGCAAGGTTGCAACTGGTCCCTTTGCTTTGTCCAAGTGAGCTTCAATAACGGTTCCTTTCGCAAGTCGATCTGGGTTAGCAGAAAGTTCTTCTATTTCTGCTACCAAGAGAATCATCTCTAGGAGTGTATCCAGATTTTCGCCCTTTATCGCGCTGACAGGAACCATAATCGTGTCACCGCCCCACTCTTCTGGCACCAAAGCATATTCTGTTAATTCTTGCTTAACACGATCAGGTTGTGCTTCTGGTTTATCGACTTTGTTGATGGCTACTATCATCGGAACTTCAGCGGCTTTAGCATGGCTAATCGCTTCAACGGTCTGAGGACGAACGCCATCATCTGCAGCGACCACCAAAATAGCGATGTCGGTCACTCGCGCTCCCCGCGCGCGCATAGCTGTAAAGGCTTCGTGACCGGGGGTATCAAGGAATACCACTTGCTGCTCTTTACCATCATGTTCTACATCTACGTGGTAAGCACCGATATGCTGCGTAATGCCTCCTGCTTCGCCAGATGCCACTTTTGTTTTGCGGATCGAGTCAAGCAGGGTAGTTTTACCGTGGTCTACGTGACCCATAATTGTCACAACTGGCGGACGCCGATGCAGGTTTTCCAGATCTGCCGCGTCTATCATTTCCGTGACTTTGCGGGCTTCTGCTTCTGGTTCGACGGTTTCAACTGGTATTTCCAACTCGTTGGCTACCAGTGTAATTGTGGGAATATCCAAATTTTGGGTGATACTCACCGCCATGCCTTTCATGAACAGAATTTTCACAATTTCTGTATCAGCCACTACCAAAGCCTCAGACAGTTCTTGCACTGTCATCGGACCTGTGACTTCCAGTATTTCTGGACGATCCGGCTTTTGTTCGGTTTCTTGGCGACGGTTTTGGTCACGAGAGGAAGCAGGTTTTTTCCCTTTCGCAACTGGCGCAACAGCCGTGGGTACTGCTGTTTGTGTCGGCTTGGAAGCCTTAGGTTTCGGTGGACGGGCAATAGAGAGACTGACTTGGATAGTGGCAGGTATTTCCAGTCCCTCTTCATCTAAGAGATCTTCGTCTTCAAACTCATCAACTATTGGCTTGACACGTTTGCCTTTAACAGCTCCCTTTCCGGGCTTAGCAGACTCTTTGATTTCCTCTATCTCTTCTTCCTGCCACTTTTTACCGCCTTTGACTTGACGTGGCGGGGTTGGGCGCTTTAGTTCGATGACCTCTTCAGTCGTTGTTGGTGCATCATCCTCATCTTCTTGCCCAACCTGCGGTTTTGTCAGTGAGACTCGCATTGGTTTTGGAGGCGTAGCGACTGGTAGCGCACCTCCTGGTTGTTCAGCAGGACGTACTATTGGTCTGCTGGGTCGTTGCGACTCTCCGACTTGTACAGGTGCAGAAGGCCTATTTCCTCTTTGCTCAGGTTTTACTGGTGAGGGGGTAGTAGAACGCACAGGTTTTTCAGTTTTTTGCGGCAAAGCAGCCTGTGCTGTTTCCCCTGTTGCCGTTTTATTGACTCTTTGCTGCTTGAGTTGGTCGCGTTCGCCCGCAAAGGTTGGGCTGCCTTCGGGAGCATCGCGTTTTTGAGGTGGGCGCTGTGTGCCATCGCCTGCAAGAGGTCGGCTACCAACGGATGCATCGCGTTTTTGGTCGCGATCGCGTTTGAGAATTATAATCGGTTTCTCGCTCACACTCGGTTCGGCAGCGTCTGTTGGAGAGCTTGGTTGCTCCCCAGCTGGTCTGGTGGGCGGGGCTGCCAGTTGTGGTTTTGGCTGTCTTTCCGGTTTTGATCTTGGTGCAGATGCTTTTTCCGGTTTTTGGGCTGCTACTTTTTCAACCGGCTGGTTTGTATTGGGTACTATGCTTTTATCCGCGTCTGTCACTGCTGGTTGTTCAGGTGTGGTCTCAGACTGATTCCGGGGTACAGATCGAATTGGTGCCGTCGGCTTCATGGGTGAGACAGGGGGAGCGATGGACTTAGGGGGTGAAGGAGGATTGACTTCAGAAGCAACTATATTGGTAGCAACCGACGCCTCTGGGGCGTTAGAGATGGGGTTTTTCAAAACTGTAGGTTTGCGAATCTCCAAAATTTGTTGTTTATTAGGTGCAGCAGGTCGGTTACGTCCACCATCTTGTGGTGAATTTGGTCTATGGCTGTTAATGCCATTTCCTATTCTCGGCGTCACACTTGTCTGAGCTACTTTTTCTGCTTGAACCCGAATGCGTTGGGCTTCGGATTCTGTAATTGTGCTGCTATGGCTTTTGACCGCAATATTGAGCTGGTCGCAAATTGCTAATAGCTCTTTGTTATCCAAATTCAATTCCTTTGATAATTCGTAAATTCTAACTTTGCCGTTGTTCATCCACTCTTCCCCTTTAATTTACAGTTTTAGCGGATGGTTGCCTGGTTGGCGACATCTCCACCCTTCGATTACTGTGTTAGGTTGCCACTGCTAATGAATGCCGGTGCCTCCATTCAGGAAAGAGAGATGTTTCGGTTTATTGCTGGCATCCCCACTAGGATTGATGGTTGACGCCGAACTGCGCTTGGGCGCTACCAGGTTGCCATTCTGTACTGTTTTGTTTTGTTGATTCTGAGTCTTCCACGACACATCGAGTAAAACTTATTAGGAGTCTTGCTTCGCCCCTTTGGATAACCAAGAGCTACGCTAATGACACCCTTTTACTATTTTGGCACTACATGAGCGATAAAACAGACTGTGTTGATAGCACAAATAATTCGGCTGTCACCACAATTTCTTTGGGAATTACCGCCACAACGTAGTTTTGATTAAGTTTGTTTTTGGTTATTCCTTTATTGTAGACGCTGCCATAATGTGTGGTACAGTGCTTCTGGCACTGATGCACGTAGGGCTCGCCCTAATCTATTTTTTTTCTGAGCTGCCAAAAGACAGTTCTGCTGCGGACAAATATAGGCAGAACGCCCCATGCCCTCATCTAATTGTACCTGTCCTGAAGGAAACACGCGGACAATTCGCCAGAACTCTTGTTTTAATCTTGTTTTTCGACAACTAATACAACGCCGATAATTTGGTTTCATAGGCGCGCTCGTTCGTTACTCAGGACGATGTTTACTGATAACTTTACTCTTAGTCGTCATCATTTTCGTCAAAAATTTCATCCTCAAAAAACTCTTCCTGATTTTTATCTTCTAAGTCCTCCTCGTCAGAGTCATCTACTTCTGGTATGTATTTTGCTCTCACATCTGCAAACTTGGCATCTTCTCCTGCGTGGTCATACTTTGCTTTATCTTTAATATCAATTTTCCAACCAGTCAGACGAGCCGCCAAACGAACATTTTGTCCTTCCTTGCCGATCGCCAGACTCAATTGGTCTTCCGCCACCAGTACATGAGTTTGTCTTGTTTCTGGATCCATCAGACGAACCTCATCTACCCGTGCGGGACTCAAAGCGTTGGCAATATAGGTAGCAGGATCTGGAGACCAGCGAATCACATCTATTTTTTCGCCGCGCAGTTCGTTGACGACAACTTGAATTCGTGATCCCCGCGCTCCAATACAAGCACCTACTGGATCTACATCACGATCAAGAGTATCAACAGCAATTTTCGTCCGAGGTCCTACATGACGAGAAGGTGGATTTGCCTCTCGCGCTACAGCGACAATCCGCACGACTTCATCTTCGATTTCTGGCACTTCGTTGGCGAACAAATAAACCACCAAACCTGCATCAGAACGTGAAACTAGTAACTGAGGTCCTCGTTGCTGACCTTGAGAAACTTTTTTCAGATAGACCTTAAAGGTGGCATTTGCTCGATAATTATCATTAGGTAATTGTTCACGCTTGGGCAATTCGGCATCCACCTCTGGCTGACCAAAACCACTGCTGACAGCCATAATCACCGATTGTCTTTCAAACCGCAGAACTCTTGCTTGTAGAACCGTTCCTTCTAAGTCTTGGAACTCCTCTTGCACCATCTGGCGTTGTTGATCCCGCAGTTTTTGCGCCAAGACTTGCTTAGTTTGCATTGCTGCCATGCGACCAAATTCTCCTTGGTCGGGGGTAACATCCAGCACAACTTCTTGTCCTAATTGCGCTTCGTCCCCTCCCATGTCTTGAACTTGTTGAAGCGCAATTTCATGATCAGAGTTGGTCACAGCTTCAACGATAGTTTTGGTTGCAACAACGCGGAAGCCTTCATCTTCAACGTCTAGTTGCACATCAAAATTCTCAAAGTAATCTTCATCGAACTGTCTTCGCTCTAAGTTTTGAGCACGACGATAACGTTCGTAACCTTTGAGTAATGCTTCTCTGATCGCTGCTTGAACTGCAACACGAGGTAAATTACGCTCACGACTTATATTTTCGATTAAATCTTTTAATCCAGGTAAAGTTACCATTGACATAAACAATCTCCTTATATAGCTATGCAAAAAATGGTCAGCAGAAAAACAGTGCTAATTGCTGAGTTAGTGATTTGTGGAATTGTTTAAAACCTGACTCAGCAGCGCCGCTTGCTTTGAGCAATAAACCTCACAAGGGACGCTGTCGCTCCTCTAAACTTCGGTACTCACAACTGTTGAATGCTGATAGTTTTTCTATCTGCCCTCATCGAGATCTACCTTAGTAATTGAGGAGCGAGGAATTTGAACAACACGACCTTTTTGATTTAAATAAACTGTTGTCTCATCCCGGCGAATCAACTGACCAATCCACTGTTGCTGTCCTTCATAGGATGGAGCAGTCTGGACAATAACAGGAAATCCTTTGAAGGAAATAAATTCTCGGTCGGTTGTCAGCTGTCGCGAAATACCAGGACTGGATACTTCCAATACATAAGCATCTGGAATTATTTCCACTACATCTAAAGTAGCTTCAAAGGCACGACTCATTCGCTCACAGTCATCTAACCCAGTGTCCTGTTGAGGATTGCGAATGTCTAAGCGTAAAACCGGTGGATTTTGATTGGTGTGAAAAACCACGCCAACAACTTCCAATCCCAGCTTTTCTGCCACTGGTGTCGCCAATTCAATAATCTGTGGAACGAGAGGGTGAGTCATGCGGCTATTCCAACAAAAAAAGTGGGTCATTACCCACTTCCTGCGATAGGGATATCTTCCAAGAAGTCTTCGGGCGAACCTAACAGGTTCGCCTGATTATCTAAGTTTAGCGTATTTTTTTGGGAGCGAGAAGCAAAAACTCGCTTGAATATGGGTATAAGGGTGTAAGGGTGTAAGGAAAAATCTTTCTGCCTTGAAAATAATAGGGGTGTAGGGGAAAGCCAGATTTTCATGGCAAGGTTTGTGGGATTTTCCCGTGATTGGCTGATTTGAAATCAGGCATTATGAGACGTCGTACCACAGAGGAAAATTCCTCCCCTTGTCTTGTTGTCTCCTTGTCTATTTTCCACTGCTGTTACAAATTCACATCAATTTCCTTCTCTACGCACCAGCATAGTAGAGCTTTTATCTTCCAGTGGTTGAACTGATGGCTGTGTTCGTAGCTGCTTGGTTTGCTCGATAATTTTCCACATATCTTCTTTTGACAAGCGTTGGACATAATTAAGCTTGACTTCTTCTAAAAAGTCAATAACTAAGTTCTGAATTTCTGAAAAAACCTGTTTTTTCTGGATTTCTGTCCCCAAAGCTTCGCTAAAGCTTTGCACAAGTTGACTAGAAAGTTTTGCTCCAACTGGATCTTCTGCTGCGCTGACAACTGCATTATAAAGGTTCGTTGTGATTTGGGTTGCGAGTTGCTCACTCAATTGAGTTTGCATCGCATCCAGTCCAGGTAATATTTGTAGGTTGTGATAAATCGGAACTTCTTTAATAGTGCTTTCAATGTTGTGCCGCAAAATCGCTATAATTTCAGGCTGAATTTTTGGCAGTACTTGGTAAAGAATTGTTTTTACCAAAATGGCTCCAATTGCTTCTACTTCATTAATATTATTGATATCTATGTAGGAGTGAGTTTGTTCTTTTTGTGGTAGCCAACGCCTTAGTTCACCCCGTTGAATTGATCCCTGAATTTGGTTAATAACCCGAATAACAACAATTTCTGTCAGTTCTTCGGCAAAATTCGCCACGACTCCTCGATGAATTTGTTGACGTATTGGATTTAGACTCAGCATTCGTGCATGGTCTAGGCGAATAGAAACAGGTATAATTCGCAACCAGCGCCAAAATGGTAGTAAGAAAAACAAATCATACCAGTGCGTAAAAATCGCATTGAAAAAACTCAAACTAGGATACTGACGTTTGATATAGAAGCTGCGTGCTAATAACTCCACACCAAATAAAATGACAAATGGTAAGTCAATTCTCCAAAAATCATCAATGAATTCGCCATTTTCTCCAATATTTCGGTAATAGTTGACAATAATTAAACGGCGAATTTGGTTGTTGAAAAAATCAATTTCTTGCTTCCAACCACCTTTTGATAAATAAGCCTGACTCCAGAATGTAGAAAAGGCTTCCTTGGAAGATTTAACGGCTACGCGATCGCGCATCCGATTTTTGATTTTTTCCAAGGTACCACTTTTATTCACCGCTTCAAACGGATTGCTATCAATCATCTCGCTACTAAGACGGCTAAGTTCCTCAAGTTTTTTTTCCACCTGAGGTGATTGCAACCCTGTTTGACTGACCTGTTCTATAAGTTCGTCTACTGTGTCCAAATAGTTTTCTGTATCTCGATGGGATTCAATCCCTTTAAGTGGATCGTATATCTGAGTGATTATGGGGAGATTTCTTTTGTAAAAATCTCGCCAAGGAATATAGCTTAAATCAAATAAAACCAGCCCTAGATTAACAGAGGCAATAATTGCCATCAACCGCTCAAACCATATGTTTCGCTTTGTTAAGGTTTTCACGTTAGTCATTGGCTTTTTAATAAGTAAAGTACAGATTTTGGATACAACATCTCTAAATTACGTGGTTTTAAGTCTTGTCTACCTATACCTGCTGCTTTCAAGCAATATATCTATAGGAATCCGGTTTGGTTTATGTTAGCTTGCGTGGCGGAGCCATACGAACTCGTTGAAGTAGGGAATGCTTAATGCTTAACGCTTAACATACACGCTAACGAAGCTTCGCAAAAATCTGTGGAGGAATCCTATATAGCGAGCTTAGATTATTTCTAATAAAATACTGTAAGAAATC
This sequence comes from Brasilonema octagenarum UFV-OR1, assembly GCF_963888615.1. Classification (NCBI taxonomy): domain Bacteria; kingdom Bacillati; phylum Cyanobacteriota; class Cyanophyceae; order Nostocales; family Scytonemataceae; genus Brasilonema; species Brasilonema octagenarum. The sequence goes on from NZ_CAWPKW010000202.1 coordinate 49,661, forward strand.
GATAACTAAGTTAAAATTTTACAGTATTTTTTACTAAATTTTAAGTATTTTAGCCATTAGAGCAATTTATACTTAGCCAAAAAAGCACTTTAATTTACTTCAAGATTCTCTCACAGATGATTCCGGATTGCTATATCTAAGATAGATGACATTAGTTTATGAATCTTAACATCCATGTACGATAACTTTAAGTTATCAATAATCATTAATAAAGCGACCAAAAGACTTTACAGAAACTTAAAATGCATCTATCTGTCAACGTCAATATCCGGTTGATTTGACCAAGAGGAGTTTTACTTATGTGGTGTGGGTTTGGAAAATCAAACATTACCGTTGCGACTGCCTGTTTGATCACAGCTAGTGTAGTAATTTCAGATGTCGCTTTTGCTGCACGAACTTATACCCCACGGCAATTTCGCGCTGTGTTACGGGGACTAGGTTACAGCGTCAAGGTATCAGATGCACCTTTGACCACAGCGGATACTAAAAACGCAATTCAAGAATTTCAAAAAGGGCACAAACTAAAACCTGCTGATGGAATAGTAGGACCAAAAACTCAAGATGTTGCTGCAAAAATAGTTGAAACTTTGCAAGCTAATTTAAACTTGGTAGCTAAGCCCAATCCTCTGTTGCCCAGTAATCAATATTATGGTTCTCAAACAGAAGCAGCAGTTAAGCTATATCAGAAAAAACTGGGTTTACAACAAACAGGAATTGCTGACTTAGCATTGAGGCAAAAACTCACCCAACAAGCAAAGAACATCAAGAAAGAACCAACATCCACGCCAACAACAAAGCCACGAAAACCAACAACCTCACCGACTACCCAGCCAACACCAACAGCAAAACCAACTAAAACCCCTACTTCTACACCTAGAACTACGCCAACAGCAAAACCAACCACAACGCCTACTTCTACACCAGAGGCGTTACCCACAGCTACACCTACTTCTACACCAGAAGCGTTGCCGACAGGGAGTCCTACGTCCACACCAGGAGTCTCACCGACAGCAACGCCTACACCAACACCGACAAGATAATAACTTGGCTTAACTCATCTAAGTTGGACCAGGTTCTTCTAATGGTCTACCTTTAGGAGTTGGTAAAATGGGGCGGCGGTCATCGTAGGGCATGGGAATATACTGTACACTGGGCCGTCCGCCTTGTGGTTGTGGATACAAATCCATAAGATCGTAAATAACATTGGGTAGTCCGACTGTTACGGGTAGCCCCATTTCTGTTGCTTCTTCAACAGTGATTGGGTAGTCGTGAGTCACGCGCCCAGTCGTTAGGGCATCGATTATACTCTCAATGTTTTCTGGCTTCACTTTCTGTGTAGGTACTGTATCTTTCAGCAGGGTTCGTACAAAGCGCTGCACTTGCGCGATCGCTTTGCGTGATAGATCAGCCATAATCAAAGTCTGGTCGTCAACTTCACCAATAGGTTTGTGTTCAACAACTTTCAAGATGCTAGCTGCAGGGAAATTACCCAGTTGTGGATCAACAGGTCCAAGAACAGCGTTAGCATCCATGACAATTTCATCAGAAGCTAAGGCAAGCATTGTACCACCACTCATGGCGTAGTGAGGGACAAAGACAGTTACTTTGGAAGGATGGCGAATTAATGCTCTCGCTATTTGTTCTGTTGCTAAAACCAAACCACCAGGAGTATGTAAAATCAAGTCAATGGGAACCTCTGGCGGGGTAAGCCGAATTGCCCGCAGTATCTGTTCTGAGTCTTCGATGGTGATATATCGCGAGACAGGAATTCCCAAAAAGCTGATAGACTCTTGGCGGTGAATGAGCAAAATCACTCGGCTTTTGCGTTGTTGCTGAAATTCCTGTAGGGCGCGGATACGCCGATATTCTACCTGACGTTTCTGCCATAGGGGTTGCAGGGAAGAAAGCAGGAGGAAAATCCAGAATAAATCTCCAATACCAAAGCCCATATGCAATTCCAAATTAAAACACAATAACAATTAATTTCCTAACTCAGGCAAGCATCTGATCTGTGTGCTTTGTGTAAAAGCGTCTCAGCTAAGATAGATTGCCAAAATTAAGGTTACCCTGATTATTGTTTCAATTTTTGGAAAATATCGAGTCTATCTAGAGAGTTAGAAGAATTTAACCGCATTAAGTTATGGTTTACTGTCAAGGTAATTTTACATTTGCTCATAGGCAGCTAAAAATTCCTCTCGCGAGATACTTGCTTGAGTACATATGGATCTCAACGTTGAACCCTTAATATAAGAGTGGTTAGGCATAGTTAATGGAGTTCGCGTTCCATCATTATTTTGTCGTACCATGACAATATGCTCCCTTTCCCGGATAATGCTAAATCCAAGTAATTCCAATGTTTTAATAACTCTGGCTTTGGACGCATCTACAGGAAACTTAGCCATTAGACGGAAACCTCAGCTTCAGCGACAAAGGCTTCTAAAACAGGTGATTCCTCTTCTAAAACGTCTTGACCAAATATCTCAATATGGCAGCGAATAGCAGATTTCACATCAGCTAAAGCTTCTTCATAACTGTCTCCCTGACCAACAACAACCCCTTTAATACCAAGGGGATAAGCAACATAACCATCGGAATGTTTTTCTACTATAAGTTTGATGTGTTTCATGAGTTTCTTGAGTAGCAGATATTTTTCTAAGCAACAATCAATACATTAATAGTAAGTGCATTACCCAAATTAGGAATAGCATCGCCAAATTTTGATCGTATCGTCATCACTACCACTTACAATAGTCTGTCCATCTGGACTAAAGGTAACAGATCTGACGTAATTAGAATGACCATGAAGAGTGTAAATTTCACTACCTGTCCTGATCTGCCAGATTTTAATAGTTTTGTCCCAACTACCGCTAACAAGAAGCTGTGCATTCGGGCTAAAAGTGACTGAACACACCGCATCGGAATGACCTGTAAAAGTGTGAATTTTTTTCCCTGTACTGACTTGCCAAAGTTTAATAGTGCCATCAGCACTGGCACTTACCAAAAGTCGCCCATCTGGGCTGAAGGTAACGAAATTAACAAAGAAGGAATGACCTCTAAAAGTGTGAATTTCTCTACCTGTACTTACTTGCCAAAGCTTGATTGTACTATCAGCGCTACCACTAGCTAGAAGTTCTCCATCCGGACTGAAAGCAACTGACCATACTGAGTCCGAATGACCTGTGAAAGTGCTAATTTCTATGCCTGTACTTACTATCCATAACTTAACAGTGCTATCAGCGCCACCACTCGCTAAAATCCACCTTCCCATGTAAGTTTCTTCTTGTTGATAAGAAAATTTCAGAGGTATTGGATTAAAGGCTACAGAATTGATCCAGCTGCCATGAGTGGTTAATGTACGAATTTCTTTTCCTCTACTGACTTGCCACAACTTAATAGTTTCATCCCAGCTTCCACTAGCAACTAACTGTCCATCGGGACTAAAAGCGACAGTATGAACAATGCTGGAATGACCAGAAAACCAACCACCAAGGCTACGCAAAAGTTTACCAGTTTCTAGTTGCCAGAGTTTAATTGTATGATCATTGCTAGCACTAGCGATCGCCTGTCCATCTGAGCTGATAGCAACAGCAAGAACCATGCTGGAATGACCTCCGAGGGTATGTACGCATTGCCAGTTTCCAGAAGTGGCAACAGATGGTATGATTCGCTGTTGATTTTGGGGTGGAGACTGATTATTCGGAAGTACTGGGCGGTGTACGATTACCTGTGTGGGCGGTTCCTCGCGAATCTCAACATCCAATAAATCCACCCACTCCTGTACGGACTGCGGGCGGAGACTGGGTTGCAAATCCATCCCCCTGATGATAGCTTGATTGACCTTGTCACTAATATTACGATTGAAGTGTTTTGGTGGTTCTAGAGGAATGTTATGTCGTCTGTCATCAGCGTTCCTTGGTGTCACTCCAGTGATTAAACTATACAAGGTGGCAGCTAGTGCATAGACATCAATATATTCTCCCCGTGGTGCTTCCAATTCATACTGTTCTGGGGGGGCAAAACCTGGTGTACGATACACTGTATGCCTTTGGATAACATTGGGAATAAATTCTCTGGCAATACCAAAATCAATCAGCACAGCTTCTGATTTGCCCGCGCGAAGCATGATGTTACGTGGTTTGATATCCCTATGCAGCAAACCTCTACTGTGAATCACCTTTAAAGCATCGCCAATTTGCCGGATGTACAAAAGCGCTTCAGCTTCTGGTAAGACTTTCATTCGCCGAAGGCGGTTGCCTAAGTCTTCACCATCGATGTACTCTATCACCATGCAAGGCAAATCGCCTTCATCAAAAATATTTTCTATTTGCACTATATGAGGATGGCGACACAAGGCAAGCCGAACAGCTTCATCGCGGAAGTCTTGCTTTAATTTGCTTTGATGCGGTTTCCAGGTATCCTCATTAAGGATGTCAACTCTTAGAGTTTTAATGACCCGCAGTTCATTTCGTTCATTTCCGACGAGATAGGTGATACCAATTCCACCTTCGCCTAATTTTCTTTCAATGATGTAGCGTCCCCCAAGCAACGCCTGTCCTGGATTCCAGACCATTATATTAGTAACTCTCCCCATGCTATTTATTTTGGCACGGTATTAAAGCTGGGTAAGGATTCAAGGGAAAATTTTGAAATTCTAAATTTGTGTCTCCTACACGGGAGTTGCACGCTAAGCTTAACGTGTAAGGTATATTTGGAACTAAGTTATCTCTTAGTCTTATTCTGGCACTGTCAACAGTCTAGGACTCAACTTAACAAACAGGCTATTAGCAAATGAGTAGTATCTTAATATTTTTTTAAAATTTTTAGTTTCAGGCTGTTATGCTCTATTTTCTAAATTAGGAGATATTTTTTTGAAAAACCGGAATTTGATCAATGTAGTATTTTTTCAAAAAATGACTTCTAAGATTTATTCATGAACTTAATCATGAAGTAAAAATTGATATTCATCTATTTTTTGACAAATTCGTGTACGTAATCCGGAATACGACAAAGTTATTTTGTACTCATCTACATTGTCAGTTATTTATGCTTAGTCTGTCCATATAATGGTTAAGACATGCCTTTAATTATTTGCTCATTGTAGTATTATCTTCACATGATATAAAATGATGTTAAAAAACTTAAAATTGAGACAAAAATTTACAATTTTGCTAGTGGTCATTCTTGTAGTCGGTCTAAGCTTTAGTGGATTGGCTCTTTCTGCTTTGCTAAGACAGAATGCTGAAAATGAAATTGCCTCACGAGCTTTAACACTCATCGATACAATGACTTCTGTTCGTGAGTACACACTTACCCAAATCTATCCAGAACTTGCTGATAAACTGGAAGAAAAGTTTTTGCCACAAGTGGTATCTGCATATTCAGCACGAGAAATCTTTGAAATTTTCAGAAAAAAACCAGAATATCGAGATTTATTTTATAAAGAAGCAGCAACTAATCCCACTAATCTTCGGGATAAGGCTGACAGTTTTGAGACGGGAATTTTAGAGGGTTTCCAAAAAGATAAAAATTTAAAAGAGGTGAGGGGATTTCGCTCGGTTCCGGGAGGCGATATATTTTATATTGCTCGTCCGCTAACCATTAGCAAAGAAAGTTGTCTGACATGTCATAGCACGCCTGAAGTCGCACCAAAAACTATGATTGAGCGTTTCGGTGCAGTTAATGGATTTAATTGGCAGTTGAATCAAATTGTGGCGGCTCAATTTATTTCACTACCGGCGAGTAAAGTGATTGAAAAAGCTAATCAATCTTCTTTGAAGATAATAGGACTTGTATCTACTGTTTTTATAGTGGTTATTCTTTTAGTGAATGTCTTTTTGCATCGACAGGTTATTATTCCCCTCAAGCGGATAACTCGTGTCGCGGAAGAAGTTAGCACAGGGCATTTAGAAGTTGATTTTGATCAGATTTCTAATGATGAAATTGGTAATCTTGCCAAAGCTTTTAAACGGATGAAATTAAGTTTAGAAATGGCAATGAAAAGAATTAGACGTACTCATGGAGGAAATACTGGAGGAACAGCAGGAAATTAAGCTGCAACTCAAATAAGTCACAACTATATTTTTGACCAAGAAAGAATTCAGAACTCAGAACTCAGAACTCAGAATATTAAACGCGTTTTCTCGTTATGAGTTAAGAGTTCTGGTTCGGTGAGAACTGGTTCCAAGAAAGCGGATTTCTCCGTGGAGAAAAAGAAAGTTTTTCGCACTTAAATTCCCCGGATTCTATCCGTGGAGATATTCTGATTACTGCGTTCTGTGTTCTGCGTTCTTCTTAAAGTTTCTCTTTTCAAAGAAGGCACTTGGATGAGTTGGTTCCCCCGAAACACTCATGAAAATAGGTGTTTTCTAAATTCAACACCTGCTGATGCATCAGGAATTTCCCTGGCTAAAAATTCAATAAATTGGTAAGGCGAAATTTGAGGAGTTTGCTCTAGAATCTCTTCCACAACTAGACTTGCTATTGGTCCAATGTAGTAAGCTAGTTCTTGCTGACAGCGTTGTATGAAAGCTGGATTGAGTGAAGATTGTTCCGGTTGTGGTTGTGGTTGTGGCTCAATAACAGGGTATTGCTGCTGACTATATGAACTTCTAGCCGAACTTGCTGTAGTCTGTGGATATTGGTAGTGTGGCTGTCGTGTGGTGAATGTAGGTTGAGATTTCTGTTCTATAACTGTGCTAGGGAAATCAAGAACAGTTGATGATCCCATTACTTGAAACTGTCCAAGACGTTCTAAATCTGTGAGAACTTCCTTTGAGGATTGGTATCGCTGCTTTGGTGTATCTGCTAGCAATTTTTCAAGTACTCTGGCAAAATCATTGGTGACCTTGGTGTAAGAACGCCATCTCCACTCCAAAGAGTACTGATCCATAAGAAAAGATGGATCTCTACCTGTTAGTAAGACAACTGCAGTCACGCCCAAGGCATAAAGATCACTGGAGGGAGAACACAACCCCAAGCTAATTTGCTCACGAGGAGCATATCCCACTTTCCCCACAAGGGACATTTTACCAACAAAACTCATGTGGTCAGGAGTGGTGTTTTCATTCAGGTTAGCTATCTGTTTTCCCACACCAAAATCAATCAGCACTGGTAAATTTTCGCCATCAGGTAACATGATGTTGTCAGGAGAAATATCTCGATGGATGATGTTGTGCTGATGAATATATCCCAATACAGGTAACAAACTTTTTAGCCACTGTATAACTTCAATTTCCGAAAAAGTTTCTTCCAAATCTTGCCGTTCTCGCAACACAAATGAATAGGTTTTACCATCCACAAACTCTTGTACTAAAAACAGCCGACCATCTCCTTCAAAACAAGCCAAGAAACGAGGAATTTGAGGGTGTGCCAACTGGTGAAGAATTCTTGCTTCTCTTTTAAATAAATTGCGACATTTTTCTAAAGCATTCTCCCCTGAACCCGTGGGTGCAAATTCTTTCAGGACGCATGCTTCGTTAAACCGACGAGTATCATACGCCAAGTATGTTCTTCCTAAGCCCCCCTGTCCCAAAAGTTTTTGAATAATATAACGATTATCAATCATCGTCCCAGAGGGAATTTCTGCTTTTATTATGTAAGACTGAGACATAAGGTGACACTCCTAGCTCTGTAAGCTCTTTTCTTTATAAGTAATTTGGTATTTTTCAAAACAAAGTCTATAAACCCAAGTTGCTAGTTATCAAAAAGTGCCTAATTTTAAGTACAAAGTCTCAAATTATAGTACTTAGCAATACTAAAAAAGTCATTTATTGTATTCTTTAATACCGTTTATACACACTAACTAGCAACTTACGTTATTAGGTAAAAATTTTAATAGATTTATCCTATCAGGGTTGTCTATGATAACTACAGCATCAAACACAGTATTTTCAGCAAAAAAATCTGTTTGGTAGATAACTCATATTATACTAAGTTGATTACTCCTCACTCTAACCGGATCAGAGCTTAATTAAGTATCGGCAGATTTTTCCAAAAAAAACGCGAAACAATGATTAACTTTTATGAATTTTTCTGAAGTAGTCTTTTGTTAATCACTTGTCCATTAACCCTCTATTACGTCATAGTGGAAGTAAAACACCATTCAAAATCAGTGAAAAGCTTGTGGTATATTCATTTGGAATGTGTTAGCAGCGTCAGGTAGCGAATTTCTCATTCTGCGAATTCCCCGTTGCAAGACCGCAGTGGCTCCGCTTGTGACGAGGGCGGTACTATGGAGTGGTAGATTTTTGATTGAGTAAAACGGCGGGTGTTTTCTTGACTTGCTCTTCTAAAGGTTTGACTTTATCTACTAATTTTATAAATTGATCGTAGCTAGGTACTTTGGCTACAGGGACGTAACCTGCATCTGCTACGATATCCCCAGGTGCTTGGTTCATTGCTTTTTGAATCTGCTGCTGTTGATTCCGTTCTACAGTTGGTGCTAGTAAAACAACCGCAGGAGGAATTGATCGGCTAGTGTGTAAAATCCGAAACTTGGTTGTACTAAATTCTCGCTGATGAAGCTCAAAATCTGTTTGAGATAGTGCGCCAGCATCAACGCTACCTTCACTGATCCACTGCAATACTGTTTTGGGAGTAGGAGCGAAACGGATTTTAGCAAGGGTTAAACCGTACAAATCGTACAGAGGAACATAATAGCCAGCTGCAGAACCTGCTGTTTCCAAAGCAACAGTTTTATTCGCCAGGTCTGCTATTGTTTTTATTGGTTTATCATCTCGAACTATCAGTAAAGAGCGTTGTCTACCACGTGTTCCCTCCATCGAGAACAAAGGAATATAAAGTTCCTTGCTGATCGCTATTGCTGCTAAACCAGGAGGCGCAAAAACAATTTTCCAATTTTGGCGTTGAATTTGCTCTAAAGCTTGCAATTCGTTGTAAGCTGGTTCCAGTTCTACAATTGATTGAGTTTGTTTTGCTATGTAGTCTTTGAAGCGCTCGTATTTTTCTAAAGAAACAGTTCCTTCGCCGTAGCTGACCACACCGACAGTTAGTTTTTCCGAGTTGATGTCTTGTTGTTTATCATCGCATCCAGTTGCTAGTAATCCTATAAGTATCAGGAGATTAATCAACAAAAAATATCGTGAAATAATGGTTTTCATTCTTCAATGACAATTTCCGGAAAATTATCTAACATGGAGACATATTGATTATCGCTATTTCAAGTACAACATAATAGCAATTAATCTCAAAAATTAATTTTTCCTAAAACTTGTGTTGCTATTTGAAAATATGAGCGTGCAAACAAATATTGTTTCCTCCATCCTTAGAAACAACAGCTAGTTAAATAATTTGATGAATGGCAGATTTGAACAAGCCACGCTTGCCGCTTCTCAACGTTAAATAGAATTCCATAAATGGGCGATACTGGATTTGAACCAGTGACCCCTTCCGTGTGAAGGAAGTGCGCTACCACTGTGCTAATCGCCCAATTTAGTCTATAATAGCACAAATGGCAGTAAGTTCCAAAGTTCAAAAATGGAATGAAGACATTAGTGTTTTAGAATTTACAGTGGCACGAGCGTACCTACAAAGCTTCTCAAAGTCCTTTGGCACAAAGTCCAAAAGCTCAAAAAAGTAGTAATGGGTTTAAGTTGTTATATCTTGTGTATCACTCTACATGTTCACGATTACAAAGCACAAGACCCGCTGAACACCGCTATGCTAGTAAGTTTGAAACGCAATGATTTAGGGCTATGCTCCGTTCGCGTAGCGTGTCCGGAGGACACAGGGAGCCGCCCCTTTGGGGCGATTGCCTACGGCAGAGCTACGCATAACGCCTGAATGGGAAACTGTTGCTGTTAATGAATTGCTAATAATTGAGGATTACACCAACGTTATCCACCTTGTCAGCAACATCAAAGGTAGCTTAAAATCTGATTGTAGCGTGCTTGAGTTGATTCGAGCCATGTTCCTTTGTTGGCACGTTCACAGGTTGTCCTAAAGTCCGCTGGCTCAAAATGATTGAAGAACTAGAACCAATGCGCTGTAGTTTGTTCTTCTGTAATTTAGAGCTATTCAGTAATGAACGGCAATCTGCATGGACAAAGGGGAAAACTTTCGTATGCGCTGCACGCACTTCGTGTTAGTATATGCTGCATTCTAACAGAGGCAAGCTACGTACAAAGTAGGGTATAGTTTGGAGTCTTCTATGTCCTTAAGGACACACTAAGTGCGATTCGTAAGCTTCTCCACAAGAGCCACGCGCTCCAGCGCAAGCCCCTGCTGCTACTTATGTTGGCCAGGTGCTGCTTGCTCTTAACTTTGGGGTTTTTGGGATTTTTAGCAAAAATTTTGACGAAATGCGTCCTTTGTCGTCAAAATGTTTCTCTTCAACTGCAAAAATATATATATTCATCCCTTAGTATTAAATGAACTTAGACAACTCGGAAACTTACATCAATCATCCAACTTGGGGTTTGCTCTATAGGATTTGTATGGTAGACGAGAACCAAGAGTTGTTCACAACACTGTATGCCCAACGCTTATTCTTCATAGTAACAACTGATGTCAAAGGTATGAAGTTTCAGCCCACTGGACGCACTGAGGCTAGAATGATGATTGAAAATCGCTTGCGTAGTCTGCGTCGTACAGGGCAATCTCAGGAGTACGATCAACTTCAGACTGTTTTCCAACGTACTTTCCAATGAGCAGTTCGATTAGCGAACGTATTATTACCCTTGGTTCCTCTCTACCAGATTCAGTCCGGTTGATTGCTGTTAGCAAGCAAGTCTCTGCTGAAATCATACGCTGTGCTTACGCCGCAGGAATTCGAGATTTTGGCGAGAGTCGCATCCAAGAAGCAGCGAGCAAACAAGCTGTGTTGCAAGACTTAAGCGACATAACTTGGCACTTTATTGGACATTTGCAAAATAACAAAGCCAAAAAAGCCATTGAACAATTTCAGTGGATTCACTCCGTAGATAATTTAAAGCTTGCCCAACGCTTAAATCAACTGGCACAAGAGTTAAAAATCAGTCCTCAGATTTGTCTGCAAGTCAAAATACGACCCGATCCAAACAAGTCAGGTTGGAGTCCATCACAACTATTGGCTGACTTAGCTGCTCTAGATCAATGTGAAAATTTACAAATTCAGGGCTTAATGACAATTCCACCTTTGGGATTAAATGATTCTGAAGCTCTCAACGTATTCAATAGTACCAGTAAATTAGCAAAAGAAATTCAAGAACAAAACTGGTCTAATGTTCAAATGCATCATCTTTCAATGGGAATGTCAGGGGATTACAAATTGGCAGTGCAAGCAGGCGCAACAATGGTAAGGTTAGGAACTATCTTGTTTGGAGAACGTCCTGTTTAATATTGGTTTTCAAAGTATAATCACGGAATAACAAGGTATTTAATCGTACGATTAAATACCTTGTTTCAGTATATTTTGTGCTCCGACACTCTTTATAAAACTTTGTTGGTAAAAACTTCATGAAACACTGGTTCAATCGGTGACAAAAGATATAGTATTGACAAAAGCAAAAGTTAATATAATATCAGATGAAAATCACTTCCCGAAACCGACCGGTTAAGATATAATCTTGACTCATTGTTACCTAAAAAACATATACAGACTTTCTATTCGCGTTTGTTCAAACAAAAACCCCTAGTGGGTAGAACAAATATGAATAGAACAGCGCAAAAATCTGCCCTTTACAAGGGTAAAAATTGATTTCATCATCAGTTTTTGGCATATCCTTACGAGTGAATAGCCCTAGGAGCGTAAACCATGAATAATATATTTTCCAAACTTAGAGACTTCGTCGGTTTAAACGAGCAAGTAGAATATGAGTACTATGAAGAAGAACCAGAAACAGAAAGTTACCGAAATCTGTATCAGGAACAAAATGCTCAACAACCAGTAGCACAAGAACCTCCAGAGCCAAATCGACGCTGGCGGGAACCCGTGCCTACAATGGGAGATGTAAGTGCCGCAGGATCAAAGCCGATGAGCAATGTGATTGGTATGCCTGGAGTAATTAATGGAATATCAGAAGTCTTGGTGCTAGAACCACGCACCTTTGAAGAAATGCCTCAAGCAATTCAAGCATTGCGAGAACGGAAGTCAATAGTATTAAATTTAACAATAATGGATCCCGATCAAGCGCAACGGGCAGTAGATTTTGTCGCTGGTGGTACCTACGCGCTTGATGGGCATCAAGAACGGATAGGCGAAAGTATATTTTTGTTCACTCCAAGCTGTGTGCAAGTCAGTACCCAGTCAGGAATTATTCATGAAGTACCTCAACCTGCAGTACGTCCCTCACGTTCCACTGGACCTAACCCAGCTTGGGGAAACGAAGTTAACAGAATGGCACAATAAACGTAAAATGAGTGATTAGTCCAAAGTCCTTTGTCGAAAGTTCTTTGTCTAAATACTAATGAGTCATAAGTCATGACTCATGACTTATGACTAATGAAAAATGATTATTAAATTCGGCTTAATTGGTGGCGGGGTAATGGGAGAGGCCCTGTTATCCCGCCTTATTGCTCGTAAAATTTATCAACGCTCAGAAGTCCTAGTTAGCGAACCACAAACCTCACGCCAAGGTTTTCTAGAAGACGAATATGGTGTTAATGTGACAGCCGATAATCGTCTGGTTTTCACACCAACAACAGAAGTCGTATTTTTGGCAATAAAACCTCAAGTGTTTAGTGCGATCGCCCAAGAATTGGCAGATGTGATCGATACAGTTTCAAAACCACTGGTGATATCCATCTTGGCAGGCGTGACATTAAATCAGTTGGAAGCAGCTTTTCCCCAGTTGCCAGTCATTCGAGCAATGCCTAATACTCCAGCAACTGTGGGAGCAGGAATCACCGCCATATGTCCAGGGGCGTACACCAACGCAAACCACCACGAAACCGCCAAGAAACTTTTTTCAGCGGTGGGAGAAGTCGTAGAAATTTCAGAAAACCTGATGGATGCCGTGACAGGACTATCAGGATCGGGTCCGGCATACGTAGCACTTGCTATAGAAGCACTTGCTGATGGAGGAGTCGCAGCAGGTTTACCAAGGACAATTGCCAATCAACTTGCCTTGCAAACTGTCTTTGGAACAGCCAAGCTTTTAAATGAAACAAAAATACACCCGGCAGAACTCAAAGACCGCGTCACCAGTCCAGGTGGTACTACAATTGCTGGTATAGCTCAGTTAGAACGAGCTGGGTTTCGCTCAGCTTTAATTGAAGCAGTCAAAGCAGCAACAGCCCGTTCACAAGAATTGGGAAAATAGTTGTTTGTTTTTTATTCAAAACTAATGACTAATGACCGATGACTAATGACTCATAACTAAGTTGACAAAAGAGTCGTTACCATAGTAAACAGTTTTGGTTGCAAATGTGATTGAGTGAATTACCCTGCGCTGTCTCCAGAACTTGAACCAAGTTCGATATTTCCATTTGAATTGGATCAGTTCCAAAAGGATGCAATCGCTTCCTTGAATGCCGGACGTTCCGTTGTTGTATGTGCGCCCACAGGTTCGGGCAAAACATTGGTGGGGGAATACGCTATATATCGCGCCCTATCGCGTGGAAAAAGAGTATTTTATACCACTCCCCTAAAAGCGCTCTCCAATCAGAAACTACGTGACTTTCGGGAAAAATTCGGCTTTGACCATGTTGGACTGTTAACTGGAGATGCCTCCATTAACCGAGATGCCTCGATTCTGGTGATGACCACAGAAATTTTCCGGAATATGCTCTATGGCACACCCATCGGGCAAATTGGCATTTCATTAGTAGACGTAGAGGCTATGGTGCTGGATGAGTGCCACTACATGAACGATCGCCAACGGGGAACAGTTTGGGAAGAATCGATCATCTACTGCCCCCGTGAAATTCAACTCGTAGCGCTCTCAGCAACTGTTGCTAATAGTGATGAACTGACCGACTGGTTAAATCAAGTTCATGGTCCGACTGACCTCATATACTCCGATCATCGCCCAGTTCCTTTGGAATTTCACTTTGGTAACATCAAAGGGTTATTCCCCCTACTGAATGATGACAAAACCCAAATTAACCAGCGCCTGCTAAGAAAGAAGAAAAAAGGAGAGAAAAACAAAAGCAAAGCTAATGTCAGAGCTGAAGCCCCCAGCATGATTCAAGTTCTGGGCGAGCTACACGAACGAGATATGCTGCCAGCAATTTACTTCATCTTCAGTCGTCGGGGATGTGATAAGGCGGTGGCGGAGGTGGGCAGCGATATGTGGTTAGTGGATCAGGAAGAAGCGCAGCAATTGCGCTGGCAGATTGACGAATTTTTAAGCCGTAATCCGGAAGCTGGACGTTCCGGACACGTTGGACCGCTTTACCGAGGAATAGCCGCACACCATGCTGGAATTTTACCTGCGTGGAAAGTCCTTGTTGAAGAGCTTTTTCAGCAGGGGTTAATTAAAGTTGTCTTTGCCACCGAAACCTTGGCAGCTGGAATTAATATGCCAGCCCGGACAACGGTGATTTCTACTCTTTCTAAGCGTACTGATAGTGGACATCGGCTGTTGAATGCCTCCGAATTTCTGCAAATGGCAGGTCGGGCAGGTCGCCGGGGAATGGATGAACGGGGTCACGTTGTGACGTTACAAACTCCCTTTGAGGGAGCCAAAGAAGCAGCGTACTTGGCAACATCCCAAAGCGACCCTCTAGTGAGTCAATTTACACCAAGTTACGGCATGGTGCTGAACTTGCTGCAAACTCATACTTTGGAAGAAGCCAAGGAATTGGTAGAACGCAGCTTTGGGCAGTACTCGGCAAACTTGCACCTGCGACCGCAACACGAATACATCACCCACTTACAAACAGAACTTGCTCAACTTCAAGCACAAATCGCTGCTATTGACGAAGCAGAACTGGCTGTTTATGAAAAATTGCGGCAACGCTTGCGAGTAGAACGCTTAAACTTGAAAATGCTGCAAGAGCAAGCGCAGGAAGCCCGACAACAGGAATTGGGGATGATGTTGGACTTTGCAGTGTCGGGAACACTGTTGAGTCTCAAAAGTAAAAACTTCACAATGCCTGCGCCCATAACAGCAGTGTTAGTAGGGAAAACACTAGGTTCGAGTCAAACTTGTTACTTGGTATGCTTGGGGCGAGATAACCGCTGGTATGTAGCGACAGCCTCTGATGTTATAGATTTGTTTGCAGAACTACCGCGAATTGACATACCTGCTGAGTTGCTACCACCACCAGAAATGCCATTGAAACGGGGACAGTCGCTTGTTGGTGATGAGCAAACCGCAATCATAACTCAACAAATTCCTGAGCCAAGCGAAGCTGTATTTATGCCTCCAGAAGTCCTAGAACAACTTCGTCGCGTCACTGCTGTGCAAGAGCAATTAGAGGCTCATCCCTTACATCAATCAGGCGACGCTGTCAGTGTTTTCAAACGCAGAACACAGGTTGTTGAACTTGAAGCTGAAATTGAATTAATGCAGGGACAAATACAGCAACAATCTCAGCGTCATTGGGAAGAGTTTCTCAATCTTATTGAGATTTTGCAGCAGTTTCAATGTCTGGAGAATCTAGTTCCCACAAGGTTAGGACAAATGGCTGCAGCCATTCGAGGAGAAAATGAGTTGTGGCTGGGCTTAGCACTTGAGGGTGGAGAATTGGACAACTTAGATCCACACCACTTAGCAGCAGCGATCGCAGCTTTGGTGACAGAAACCCCACGTCCAGATAGCATGGTTCGCTTTGACTTGAGTGAAGCAGTGGCAGAAGCTTTATCAAAATTGCGAGGGATTCGTCGCAAGATCTTCCAACTGCAACGTCGTTATAATGTAGCCTTACCAATATGGTTAGAGTTTGAGTTAATAGCCCTTGTGGAGCAGTGGGCGCTTGGTATGGAGTGGATAGAACTTTGTGAAAATACGAGTTTGGATGAAGGTGATGTGGTGCGAATTTTACGTCGTACGTTAGATCTATTATCGCAAATTCCCCACGTACCCTATTTGTCACAATCCTTGCAGCGCAATGCCCATCGTGCTATGCAGCTTATTGATAGGTTCCCAGTTAACGAGGTAGGGGGATAAGTTAGGAGTTAGGAATTGGGAGTTTGAAGTCCTAAGTCCTAAGTCCTAATATACTGAACTCTCACTCAAAAGTTGCACTCCTCGCGAAATAGTAAAGTCTTAATACGTGAGGTTTCCAGTCCCCTGCAAGTTGCGTAAAGAGCTTATACAAGCTGGACAGTCACAGCCAAATAACTGAATCGCACGATCACTTTCTTCTTCTGTAAATTCTACCGAAGCAATATTCTTAGCAGCCTGCCCTGTAGTCACGCTTGATGTCGGTGTAGAAGGAGATTGTTGCTTCCTCTGTGAATCCTTGATACACACTAACTTGTTGACAGCGTGAGGACTGGCTATACAGGTCTGATCATTTTTGTGGATTAATCCCTGCTTAGCAGCAGCGTGTGCGGGATAAATGGCTCCCAAAGTAGACATCAGCGAGACAAAAATAGAGGAACTAGACAATAAATTAAGTATAAGTTTTCTGTTCATGGGTTTTTCTAACCAATTTTGCTGACTGCTAAGATAATCTAATTACTTGTTACAGGTCAATAGAGTTTTTATCAGGAATACCAAGAATTTTTTATATTTGTTTTTACCCAAGAAATCTTTATGAGATAGCACAAAACAAGCTAGATTTTTTGCTAAACTTTTGTCAGGTGAAAAGTAACAAAATAATCATAACCATAATTTTTTTTGCTTTTCATCATTAGTGCTTATAAAGCACTCTTAAAAAAGTGATTCTTTATCCCCAAAAGCCAGCAATATAACAATCCTAAATTATAAGTCCTATGGGCACCCTACGCAGGAACGTGAAGAATAAGATTCTTGACTTCGAGCGAGAAGTTAGGAATCTGAACCAATAGATTGTCAGCCAATTTTGGATTTTGGATTTTGGATTTTGGATTGACTCCACCCTAAAGGTGAGG